>PMJE01000206.1 GCA_003157315.1 Myxococcales bacterium
GAACCCTCTCAGGGTTCCCATATAAATGGACTTTCGCGAGAGCTATGGCCCATACGCCCTGATTGCCGGCGCCTCGGTGGGACTGGGCGAAGCCTTCGCGCGCCGCCTAGCGGGACGCGGGCTCAACTTGATTCTGATCGCGCGCCGGCAAGAGGCGCTGGAACGGCTCGCCGCTCAACTGCGGACCCGCTACGCCATCGAGGTACGAACCCTGGCTGCGGACCTGGGCCGGCCCGACCTGCGCGAGGTGGTCGAACGCGCGGTGCACGGCCTCACGGTGGGGTTGCTGGTCTACAACGCTGCGCACTCAGTGATCGGGCCGTTCGTCGATTGCGCGCTCGCTGAGCAACTGCGCGTCATCGATGTGAACTGCCGTGGGCCACTGGTGCTTTCGCACCTGCTGGGCAAGGCGATGGCGGAGCGCGGCCGCGGTGGGATCGTGCTCATGACTTCGATGGCTGGCTCGCAGGGCGGGCCATGGTTGGCCAGCTATGCTGCGTCCAAGGCGTTCAACCTGGTGCTGGCCGAGGGGCTGTGGGACGAGCTAGGTGAGCGGGGAGTGAATGTCGTCGCTTGCCGTGCCGGCGCCACGCGCACGCCCGGCTACGCGGCTTCGCAGCCGCGGCCGAGCCGGGTTCCTCTGCTGGAAGCCGACCATGTCGCGGGCGTGGCGCTGGATGCTCTGGGGCGCAAGCCGTCGGTGGTCCCTGGCGGATTTTATCGATTCTCGGCCTTCGTCATGAACCGTTTGCTGCCACGCCGGGTGGCGGTGCGAATCATGGGCCGCGCCACGCGGCGGTTGTATGCTGGCCGCGATGGCAGCCCCAAGTCCTGACCAGCTCCGCCGCCGGCACGATCTTGCCCGTGTAGCAATGGCCTACGCCTCGGCGCTGTTGCTGGCGCTGGCCGTGGGCTGGACTTTGCGCGATCGACATCCCATTTTGGTGGCTGCGGCAGCCGACCTGATCGCTACCCTGGTGGTGTTTGCCTTCAGCGTCGGGTACGACAATTCCAGCCTATACGATCCGTACTGGAGCGTGGCCCCGCTGCCGATCGCTATTTACTGGTCGGCTGCGAGCGGGCCGCGGCAGATTCTGCTCTTGGCCTTGACCGCCCTGTGGGGCGTGCGCCTCACCGGCAACTGGGCGGCGCGCTGGCGCGGCATGCGTGACGAAGACTTTCGTTACCAAGAGATCCGCCGCCGGACCGGCCGCCTCTATTGGCCCGCCAGCTTCGTCTCGATTCACCTCATGCCAACCATCTGGGTCTTTCTCGGGCTTTTGCCCCTGTATCCAGCTCTGGCTCGGCCTAGCCCGATCACGGCGCTCGATTTCGTCGCGCTGGTCGTGACCGCGGCGGCTATCGCGATCGAAGCCACCGCTGATCGGCAGCTACGCGTCTTCTTGCGCACCCGCAGCGATCCCGCGGCGGTTTTCGACCAGGGGCTGTGGGCATCCTGCCGGCACCCCAATTACCTGGGCGAGTTATTGTTCTGGTGGGGCCTTTTTCTTTTCGGCATGGCTGCCCAGCCGGCGTGGGCTTGGTCGGTTGTCGGCCCGCTTTCCATAACCCTGCTGTTTGCACTCATCAGCGTGCCGTGGATGGATAGGCGTCTGTTGCTGCGACACCCGGCCTGGGCGCAGACCATGAAATCCCTGCCGGCCCTGTTGCCTTGGCCGCGCCGGGGAAAAACACCTTGAGGTCGACATGAGACTGGTCTTCAAGATTCTGTTAGAGCCGCCACGGGCACCGACGACGAGGTATCCTTCGGCGTCCCGATGAACGACGCTGCTGCACCCTCATACCGACAACTGACCGCCTTCTTCATTCCGCTGGCCCTGCAGTCGGCATCACAAAGTCTGACCTACCCTCTCGTCGCCATGGTGGCTACCCATGGCCCGGGTGGCATTCTCAACCTGGCGGGCGTGGCTCAGTCAAACATCGTGATGTTCCTTGTGGGAGCCGTCGGCGCGGGACTGGTCACCTCGGGCATGGTCTTGGGCAAGTCCCGCCTGGGGTTATCTCGCTTCTTCGCCGTCAACAACCTCATGGCGGCCACCGCAGCACTGGTACAGGCCGTGATTTGCATTCCCCCGGTCGGCCATGCTGTGTTTGGCGCCCTGCTCGGCCTGCCGTTTTCCATCGAGGGTCCTGCCCGCCAGGCCTTCCCACTGACCATCCTGCTGAATTTTCTGTTCTTCGCTCGCAACCCCTACGAGGTTCTGCTGCTGAACAACGGCGCTTCCGGCCTGGTCAGCGCGGCTACCTTTGCCCGCATCGGGCTCACGCTAGCGCTCGCGCCGCTTTTCGTCCGGGCGGGCCTGGTCGGTCCGCGTTGGGCGGTAGTCTGCCAAGCCATTCCAGTGGGCGTCGAGGTGGCGGTCGCCTGGTACTACAGCCGGCCGTTCGCCTCACGCTTCGCCCAAGCTGACGACAATGCGCCGAGGCGGCGCGAGATTGTCTGGTTCAACCTGCCGCTCTCGCTGGGTGGATTTCTGATGACCCTGTCAGGAATGTTTCTCGGTGCCGTCATCGCCAGATCCAACCAGCCGGAGCGCATGCTGCCTGCCTACTATCTGGCCATCGGGCTCGCCAACCCGATGGCTTACGCAGCCACACGCCTGCAGAACGTTGTGCTCTGCTTTCCCCCACGCTCGCGCGAAGACAAGCTCAGCCTGCGCTTCGCCCTGCGCGCGGGCGCGATCGCGTCGCTCGTCCCGTTGCTCTTCATCCTGCCCGGACTGTCCCATTGGTACTACGTTTCGGTGCAGCGGCTGCCCCCTGCCGACCTCCCGCTGGTCTACGTGTGTGCCCTGCTCCTGGTCGCGTATCCATTTACCTCGGGCTTGCGCGCGCACCGGGAAGGGTTGGCAGCGCTGACCCGTCGGCCTTCGACCATCCTGGCCGGCAACATCGCATTTGTCGCGTCGCTGGCCATCACTGCGCCCACTTGTCTGGCGCTGAAAGTGCCCGGCAACATGATCGGTCCGGTCGCGGTCGTCATCAGCAACCTGGCTGGCCTGGGCGCTCTCGTGCTCTTGCAGTCGCTGCCGGAACGCCCGGGCCCGGCGCAAGTGATCGACGTGGAAGGCGAGCGCGGCTGACAATATGCCGGCGCAAGGGCCAGCCGGTCTACTGGCCCTTGTTCCCCGGCGCGGGCGCAGCCGCCTTCCTTTGCGCCTTGACCGGCCATGGCTTGCCGGCCAATGACTGGCAAGTGGTGCTCGCCGGCACCGGACGATACGCGAAAGTGCCGTTCTGGGATTCGGTGCTGTCACCCGCCATGGCCCGCAGGCACAGACCGCTTGCGCCGAGAATCTGCTGCTTTTGTGCAACCTTGAGCTCGCCCGAAAGGCCGTGCTCGTCGAGCTGCGCCCGCTCTACCGAATAGTGCGACTGGCTCGCGACGTAGAGATCACCCGAGCAGAAGGTTCCGCTGACCGTGAAGGTTGCGCCGGGTTTGCCGTCGCCATCCAGGTCCTCGCTTGTCCAGGCCACGTCCCAGGGCGCGATTTTCGCCGCACCATCGTCTGCCACGTCGATCACCACTGTCGCGGCGGGCATGTGCGCCACACCGGCGGGCGAAAGGGCGACGACCACATTCTTGACCGGCTGGGGCTCGACCCGACAGAAGTGCTGGCGCAACTCGATGTGGCTGCCCTTGCGCTGTACTTTAGCAAGCAGGAAGTTCTGGGTTTCGATGGGCACGTCGCCGTGCAGAGGCACGTGGCGCTTTCCGTGCAGGATCTGATGGCCGGCCCACACCTCGACCGATGATGCTTCGCTGGACGGCGCTTCGCCAAGCAGCAGGAAAGCGAGCAGGGGAGCCAGGGCGAACATGGGAGAATTTTGATATGACCACAAAGTGAACGGGGTTCACAGGGAGGAATTCTTGGTCGCCCCGTGGCGGGGCCGGAACCGGAAGCGGATCCGGGGCCGGATCCGGCCACCGGCCACCGGCCACCGGTTCTATTAGCTTCCCGTGGCCGCCCGATGATCGGTCTGCGATGCCGGCGCACTGAGGTAGTCGGGCAGGGTCCGCCCGGCGCCCTGCAACCAGGCACGTGCCAGCCGCCGGCCGAGCACGCGGTCTGCCGAGGTGAGCATCCGGTAGGCCGCTTCGCGCACCAGCTTGTTGCGCACCCGGTACGCCACGTCGCTGCCATCCGCTTGCCTCTGCACCAGGTCGCGCATGACCAGGTTCTCCAGCCACTCGCCCATCTCGCGCCGGCTTGCCTCACCCAACACTGCAACCAGCGCCTCGGTCGAGAAGAACTTGTCGCCGTAAAGACTGGCGGCGCGCAAGACCCGCCGAGCCTCGGGCGACAGGCAGTCGAAACGGGCTTCGACCGCGGCCAGCACGACATCCGGGACCCCCGAACGGCCCGCCGCGAGGGCGTCTGCCATCTCCTCCAAAAACATGGGATTGCCTTCCCAACGTTCGAGCACGAAGTGCTCGGCCTCGGCCGGCAGCGGGGGAACCCGCAGGCGCAGCATGCTTTGCCCGGCTTTGCGTGGCAAGGATGCCAGCCGGATGTACTCGACCATGCGCTCGCCCCACAGGCCGGGAAAGCGCTCTTCCACCTCCGGTCGACCCAAGGCGAGAACCAGCAGTGGCTGATCCGAGAAATGGCCCAAGACCTCGTCCATCACTTGCACGCTGGCTGCGTCCGCCCACTGCAGATCCTCCAACACCATGATGGGAGCACCGGCGGTGCTCTTGCCGCGCAACCAGTGCACGAACTCTCGCTTCATCTCGGCCGCTTCTCGTCCTCCGGTCTGGATGCCAGCCGCTGCCAGCAAGGGCGCCAGCAGCGCGAAATCTGATTCAGGCCGGACCAAGGTTCCTGTGCAGCGAATGATGTTCTCAGGAGGCTCGCCAGCCAGCGCAAGAAACTCACGCGCCAAGCGCGTCTTCCCCATGCCCGCCCCGCCCACCACCAGCGCCGCACGCGCCACCCGTTCGCGTAGGCACTCCTCGCGCAGCGACATCAGCAAGTCCAATTCCCGCTCTCGTCCCACGACTGGGCCCACCTGTCCGCCCACGCTGTGTGGTCGTTCTGGCCCGGCCCCACCGGCCTCGGCGAACAGCAGCGCCGCCCCATCCGCAGTACCCACGACGAAGCGGCCAGGCAGAAGTCGCCGCGTGGTCTCGTCGACGCGTATGGTGCCTGCTTGCTGGTTTTGCATGAGCGCGGGTAACGAGTCCATCAAGCGACCGACCGGAACCCGCGCCATGAACGCGGCCCGACCCGACCCGATCGCGATCTTGGCGTCTGGTTCCATGTCCCGCACCACCAGAGCAGCGCGCGCAATCTGCATGGCTTGCTCGCGTGCTGTCCCCACCGCCGGCGCAGTCGCCAGCAGTGTACGATCGATGAGGCGGTCCATCTCGCCGCCGAGCGCCCGTATCGCATTTTCCAAGGCGGTGACCCGTTCCGGGTTGTCGTCCTTGACTTCCGCCGTCGTGCTTGCGGCCTGCCAGGGGAATGCCGGGCGTGGCCCGAGGCGCCGGTCTCGCACCGTCCGCCGCTGGCCATCCGCAACCGGCCGGCGTGCCAACGAGATGAGCATCGCACAGAGAGTGCGCTCTTCCGATTCGCTGACGCTATTGGGCCGCAGCGGGGATGGCGGCTTGGACGACGCAGTTTCCTCGCCCAAGCCACCCAGGCGCTGCGCGAGGGCGCGGAACTCCTCCGCCAGCGCTTTCGCCGAAAGCGGCCGCGCCCCCGGATCGGGTTGCAGCATGCGGTGGATGATGCGCTCCAAATCGGGCGGCATGTTGGACCGGCGCGACGACAGTGGCGCCGGCATGCCTGCGCACACCTTCTGCATAACCTCGGTGGCAGTGTCGCCAGTGAAAGGCGGCTCACCGGTGAGTGCCTCGTACAGAACGCAACCCAGGGAGAAGATGTCGGCCCGGCCGTCCACGTCGTGGCGGCCGCGCGCCTGCTCGGGCGAAGCGTAGAGCGGCGTCCCCACGGTCGAGCCCTTGCGGGTAAATCGCTTTGGATCGAAGACCCGGCGGGCGATGCCGAAATCAAGGATGCGTGTGTCGGTGAGCTTCCAGCCCACCAGGAAGACGTTGCTCGGCTTGATGTCGCGGTGGACGACTCCGCGCTCGTGCGCGGCGGCCAGCGCCTCCAACACCGGAAAGGCCAGGTGCGCGACCGCCGCGGGTCCCAACGAGCCACGCGACAGGCGCTCTTCCAAGGTTTCTCCCTCAAGCCACTCCATGGCAATGAAGGGTGATCCGTGAGGTGCCGTCCCTCGATCGAAATAGCGAACGATGCCCGGATGTGACAGCTCCGCCAGGAGGCGTGCCTCCTGGTCGAAACGTGCACTTTCAGTGGCGGTGCGAACGTGGAGAACTTTGAGCGCAACCACCGCCCCGGTCTGGCGATCGATTGCCTGATAAACAGTACCCATCCCGCCCGTGCCGGCCTCACTTTTTAGCTCAAAGCGATCCATGAAGCCCGTACCGCCCTCAGGTGTTCGCAACTTCACTGGTCACCTAATCGGCACGAAGATTGGCTCGCTTAAGGCAGCTTGACAAGGACCCAGATCGAATGAATCATCATATCTGGATGTCCGGATTGACAACCGGGCCGTAGCCGCTGATATGCTTCGCTTCTTGGTAACTCGACGCGATTTCGCCTCGCTTGCACGACGGAGATGTGCGAACTGACGATTGCGGAACTTACCAAGATTACTAAGATTTGTGAAGAAACCTCCCGAAGTTCTGCCATTGCTCAGGATAGGCCTTCACCATGGCGTGGAGGCGCTGCAGAGAGCATACAACCTCGATCGCTCGGGGAAGAGCGCACGATAGAAGCGCACGCTGCGGCCGGTGTCTCGAGGAAAGACCAAATAGTAGGCGGCCGCGATGATCGCGCCCATGACCCGGACGATCCACATCCCGAGTACACGAGACAACCGGACAGTCGCCCGGTAGAGCAGTGTGCTCACGCCGGCCTCCCAGCAGCTTTGCCGTCCCCTGCCTCGGCGATGAACCAAGTCTCTTCGCGGCCGGGGGCGGTCGGCTCAATCAGGACTACCTGCAGGCCTGCCGCAGCTATGGCCTGCGTGATCGTGTCGCGGTTGCGGAAGTGTGGCGCAATGCCTTGCAAGCGAAGGCGCCGGGTCTCGTACCAACGGTAGAAGGGCGCCCGTCCTGCCCGAGGTACGCTAGTCCGCAGAACCAGTTTGCCTCCGGGTGATAGGCACCCGCGAACCTGCAGCAGCGTCGCAGCCAGCCCCGCATCGTCGAGATGATGGATGACGTCGAGGCAAGTCACCACGCTTGCGTCGGTGTGAGGCAAGTCTTCCGGCGCGCAGCCCTGGTGTACGACGCCGTGATCCCCGAGCGCGAAGCCTGCGGCCACCGCCCGATCCTCGTCGGGCTCGACCGCCACCACGCGCAGTCCTGGCGAACGAGCCAGCATCCAGGCAGCCGCCACGCCAAAGCCGCACCCGATATCCAGTACCGTACCGTCCTCGGGAAGGAAATCAGCGAGGCGCGGGAACATCGGGTCCAGCCGCATCTTGAACCACGCGAACATCCGCGGATAGGCACTAAGCCCACGAAAACGTCGCATCACCCAGCGTTCCGGGTGCGCGCGATCGCGCAGCGCGAGTGGACGTGGCCGATACAGTAGGCGAAGCACCGGCGGCAGGATCACGTATGCTCCCAGGGCACAGTAGCCGATGCCAAGCGTGGCCATAATGCCCGCGCTGCGGGTCACCGCGTGCTCGGAGGTGGCCATGGCGGCCATCCCAATCAAAGTGGCGCTGGCGGAAAGGAAGATGCTGGTGCGAACCGGACCATGCGACGGATGGTGTTCATCGAGGCAACGCTGGTAGACGCGAACGAACGAAAACGAATAGTCGACGCCCATGCCGAAGATGAGCACCGAGAGAATCAGACCCACGATGTCGATCGGGCGCCCGATGAGGTGCAGGGTCGCGAGGGTCAGCACGAAGGAAAAGGTCATCGGCGCGAGCGCGAGGGCAGCCACGCGCAAATCCAGGAAGAAAAGCAGAACCGCCCCGGCAACGAAGCAGACCACCACCACGAACATGGAACGGAATGTCCGCGCGAGCATGTCAGCCAGGGTTTGCGAGAAATTGTCACCGTCGAAAACGTCGAGCTCTGCTTTCTGCGCCGCTTGCGCGAAGGCCAAAGGTAGGTATTTCGGACCCGGCACCACGGTGCCGAGCCACACCATGCCTTGGCCGTCGCGGCCAGGCCCGACACCGTACAGGGCCAAGACTCCGTCGGGAAGTGGCGACACTGCCACCGCGGGGGTCGCCAGCCGAGCCAAGAAGGGCGCAAAGGCATGGGAGGAAAACCCAGCCTGCGCGGCCCCGTCGTGCAAGGCCGCCGCAACCCCTGCCACCCGTTCGCTGGTCCAGAATTGCGTCCACGCCAACCTGTGCTGGGCTGCCACAGCCGGCCCGGGACTCAGCATGGAGGGCGAAAACGCGTGCGTGAGTACCCCGGCCGCCTTCTGCGCCTCGAGCAGCGACAGCCACGCATCGGACTTCTGGCGAAAATCGGCGTCATCTTTGCCGTCGATCAGTACATACACGCGGTGGAAAATGTCGCCCCACACCGACCGGACGCGGGCTTCGTCGCGCGCAGTTTCCGCCAGCACCGTGTTCATGGCAGCAAGATCCACGACGAATCTGGGCCGCGCGAACAGGAGGGCAAACGCGAAGAGCGAGGCCGCGACCGTCAGGGCGCGAAAGCCGCGACCAACTGTGATCCGGCGCAGCCAGTTGTCGACCGGCACCCACGCTGAACGCGAGGCCGGCGGCACCGAGGGAAAGATGTGCGGGAACACGAGATGCACGAAGAGATAGGAAAACCCGATGCCGAGCGCGGCGAAGATTCCGATCTGTCCCAGCACGCGAAACCCGGTGAGGCGCAACGAGAGGAACGACCCGATGTTGATGACGGTCGACAGCGAGCCAATCGAGAACACCTCGTGCGCGGCTCGGTGGCCTGCCGTCTTGGTCTTGCGGTCGACGAACAGCAGATACACCGCCCCCTGATCCACGGTAATTGATATCAGGGCCCCGCCGAACCCGAGCGCGAGCGCAGAGATGTCGTGCTCGATCAGGCTGTACACGAAGAGCGCCAGGCACCCGCCGGCAAAGGCAGGAAGCAATGCGAATACGCCGAGCCACGGACGCGGGAAGCAACCCAACAAGAGCAAGGCGATGCCGATGGTGGAGGCGAGCATGGCGATGTTCGCGTCGCGGGTGACCAGGCCCTCGTTGTCGATGGTGGCGCGGTACCCGCCCACCGCGGTAAGCACGACCCCCGCGCCAACCTCGCCCGGCTTGGCCGATGCGAAACGCACGGCTAGGGCATGAATCGCGTCGTCGATGGCATGCGAGGTGCGGGTATCGAGCGTGGCCGCGCGCGGGGTGGCAGCCACCAGAAGGTTCTTCCCTGCCGTGTCCAGGATGTGTCCGTGTTCGATGCGACCCTGCTGCGAGGGCACCAGATCCCCCAGGCGAGCTAGCGCAATCTCGCCCAGGCCAAGGGGATCCGCGGCCACGCGCGCAGCCGAGCCAATCCCGGCAAGATCAGATGCGTCCGCGGCAAGCGCGGCAAGCCGGGCCGAAATGGCAGCAGGTTCGAGGCGCGGGGCAACCTCGCGCTGCAAATCCTCGCGCGAAAACAGCAGCGGAAGTTGCGCGGGCGCCTCGGCATAGAGCGCGGTAATCCCGCGAGCAGCCGCCGCGGTGCCTACCGCGAAAAACAGTCCTGACCGCTCGAGTTCGGAGACCACCAGGTCGCCTGCCAGGATGAGCGCGTCGGGTTGCGCGCGGCCATCGCGAAACGACAGATTCACCACCAGGCGGTCGAGCGAAGGATGGCGGGCAAGAACTCTGCGAGCGCTGGCAAAGGCGAGGTTGCCCGTGGGAACCGCGGAGGTGATATCGGTGTCAACGTGCAGACGGTACTGGCCAGCCCACGCCAAGACTCCCGACGCCACAGATGCAATGATCAACACAGGCCAGCGGATGGTTGACCTACCTGCCATGGCGAACGTCCTTGCCAAGCGAACGACTGCAGCAAGACCGGCGCGGCAAGCACCGGCGCGCGATCAAACGGGTGAAGGTGGCCGCGTTGCGAGCAAAGTCCCGCCAAGGGCGAAAATGCGACACACGGCCGCCCGGCGGATTGTAGGCCACGCCCACCGGCACCTCGCGAATCGGGATGCCAGCCCGGTGAGCGTGCACGAGCACCTCGACCTCGAACTGGAAACGCCGGGCGCGGGTGGGCAGCGCGAGAGTCTCGGGCAGCGGGTACACGCGAAACCCGGTCTGCGAATCCGACACCGACGGTCCGCCCGAGGCGCGAACCCAAAATCCGGAAAAGCCACGGCCAAAACGACTCGACCAGGGCACCGCGCGCCCACGCATGCCCACGCGTGAACCGAGCACGAGACAACGGGCCATGTCTGTCGTGATCGCCGCGAGCAAATTGCGGGCGTCATCGGGACGGTGCTGTCCGTCGGCATCCACCGTCACCGCAAAACGCGCGCCCACCGGCGAGGCAGCCGCTAGTTGCAGCCCGGTGAGGATCGCCGCACCCTTGCCTTGGTTTCTCTCGTGGCGCACCACCACCGCTCCCATAGGCTCGGCAAGCGCATCGGCGGTGCCATCAGTGGACCCATCGTCCACCACGATCACCGGCGCACCGCTGGACAGGGCGGCCAGCACCACGGAGCGAAGGTTGCGCGGGTGATTGTAGGCCGGAATGACAAAAGCAAAGGGGAGGCCACAGGCGTTGAAGCGGGCGCGCAAGGCTTCCCACGAAGGCGGTGATTCCTGCATTAGCAAAGCGCGCGAAACACCAGGGAGGTGTTGATCCCGCCAAAGGCAAAGTTGTTGTTCATGGCGATCTTGATCGACGCCTGCCGGGCGCTGCCCAGCACATGATCGAGCGGCGGCATCTTGGGATCCGGCTCGTCGAGGTTCTTCGACACCGCCATGAACCCCTCTTTCATCATTAGAATGGTTGCGATGGATTCCAGCGCACCGCTGGCACCCAGGGTGTGGCCCAGGTAGCCCTTGAGTGCGCTCACGGGCACCTTGGCGCCGAAGATGCGATGAACTGCTTCCGCCTCTGCGGCGTCGCCCACGTCGGTTCCGGTGGCGTGTGCGTTGATGTGCTGGATGTCGGTTGCCGCCAGTTCCGCGTCCCGCAGGGCTGCATTTATCGCGATACAGATTCCGTCCGGATCGGAATTAGTCGGGTGTGTGCCGTTGCAGCCAGAACCATATCCGATGATCTCCGAGTGGATGGCGGCGCCACGACTGCGAGCGTGCTCATACTCCTCGAGCACCAGGCAGCCCGCGCCTTCGCCGACCACCAGGCCATCGCGGCGGCGGTCAAACGGGCGCGGGGTTTGCTCGGGGGTCTGGTTGAAGCCCGACGAGGTAGCGAACATGATGTCGAAGATCCCCGCGTGCAGGACGTGCAATTCTTCCGCCCCGCCCGCGACACAGACCGGTACGCGACCAAAGCGCACCTGTTCGTAGCCGATCCCGATCCCTTGGGATCCCGACGTGCACGCTGTGCACGAGGCGATGAGCGGCCCTTTGCAGCCAAACATGAGGGCGATGTTGGCGGCACAAGTGTGGCTCATGAACTGCAAGTAGGAGGATGACAGCAGGCCGCGGATGGACTTGTCTTGCAGGATGGGCCGCAAGAAATCCTCTTGCGCCGCGGAGCTGCCCGTGGTCGAGCCAAACGCCACCCCACACGAGGGCGAGGCCACCAGATCGGCGGACAGTCCGGAATCGACGATGGCGTCACGCACGGACAGCGCCGCCAGAATTCCAACCCGGCCCATGGTCCGGCTGTACTTGCGAGGGATTTGATTGGCATCGATGCCGTCGCAGGCCGCCCCCACACGCGTGCGCAAGCCTTGCAGCGCGGCCCAAGCGGGCATGGCGCGAATCCCGCTTCGTCCTGCAAGCAGCCCCGCGTGCAGATCGGGAAGCGTGTGCCCGAGCGGCGAGCGCAGGCCGATTCCCGTAACTACGACGCGTTTTTCTCGGGTCATGTGCACCGACAGCATGCCAGGGGTCGGGTGCCCCTGTCACGCACCTTGCAATGGCCGCTCAGGAAGCATTGCGATGGCCCAAGTGCCTGGCCCAGTATGAGCTCCGGTGGTGAGCGACAAAGCCCCAACTGCGATCTCCGCCGCTGGCGCGGCGGCACGCAGGCGGGGCAACACGTGCTCGACCACCCACGCGCGATTGTCGGTGTATTCGGCGAGCAGGTATCCCGTGGCACCGGCAGCGCCGAACACTTGCGCCGCACGCTCGCACGCGAATGCGACCTTGTCTTCCCGCTTGCGCAGAAGCGCCACCCGGCGAGCGCCGTCCGGCATGGGCGAGACCACCGGTGCCAAGTGCAGGGCGTCGCCGAAGAACGCCCCGGTCTTGGACATGCGGCCACCCCGCGCCAGATATTCGAGGCGCTCGAGAAAGATGTACTCTTCGGCGCAGCCCAGGGCGGTTCGGGCGAAGTCGGCCAACCTTGCCGCCGGCTTGCCAGCCCGGGCGGCGAGCGCGGTGGCGCGCACCACCACCGCCAGTCTGCCGGACGCCGCGCCCGAGTCGAGCAGGGTCATGCGGGCGCCGGCGGAATGCGACGATCGCCAATCCAGTGCCACCGCACAGTTGCCGGTGTAGACCGACCCTACGCATAAGTAGAGAGCGCTTCCCCACTGGGATGCCACACGTTCATAGTGTTTGTGGCGCTCGTAGGTCGACGCCTGCGAGGTCGACACCCGCACTCCCCGGCGCATGGCACTGTAAAGGTCTTCTGGCTCAAGCCTGCTCTCAGGCAGCGAGATATCCCCAAGGTTGATGTGACTGTCGAGCAAGGTGATTCCCAGTGCCTCAGCCTCGCGACGGGATAGGGAAGCCGCGCCATCCGTCATGATGTGGACGTCGTCGCTATTGGCCCTGGCTGGCCTTGTCGACATCTGCTCGTGCAGGTCGTCCCACGACCAACGAACGATCTCGCCCAGCCTGCCGAGCGCGGCCCGCGCCACAACCACGTCGGGGGCGTGCAGGTGGATCTTCCACAAGTCGCCGTTGTCGAGGACCACCACCTCGCTGCCTATGCGGGAAAGCTCCGCGTCCGAAGGGCGCGGGCCATGCACGACCGCATCGACACAGAACCCGACTTCGGCTTGCGCCGGCGCAGAGCCTCTCTCGAAGAGAACCAGGGAACGAAAACGCCCAGCCAAAGCGTCTTGCGCCTGGCCGAGACCGAAGTACACGCGCAACATCCCATCGAGAAAGACCAGCATTCCCAGCGCCCCGCTGTCCACCACGTTGGCCTGGCGCAGGGACTCCTGGGCGGAGGTGGTCTCGCTCACGATCTGCGCGAGGTGCGCCAACAGGCGGTCCACTGCGGGGCTGGCAAGGCCGGTTTTCGCCTCGTCCGCGAGCGCGTCGAGCACAGTGAGCATGGTCCCCGGCTGGGGAACCGCAACCGCTTGCCGCGCGAGCGCGTCCCCGCGCACGCAAGCCTGGGCCAGACTCTCGGCTGGGGTGCCGACGAGTAGGGCGCGCACGAAGGCGCAGGCGATATTGCCGGAGTTCCCGCGCGCCGAGAGCAGCAGGCGCTCGGCCACGGTGGCGTCATTCACTACCGGATCGCGCAGGGGTGCGAGGCTGACTACCAGGTTTCGCCCGGTGTCCCCGTCAGCCACCGGGAAAACATTGATGCGATCGAGTAGTTCCGCCCAGGCCACGGTGCAGGCGTACCCAGCGCGCAGCGCGGTTCGCAGATCGCCTGCGGTTTCGTCCGCAACCATACTAGCCGTCATTCACCGCCATCGCCGGCGCAGCCCAGCGCGCGGCGTATGGACTCGGGCAAGCGCAGCTCAAGGGTTCCATCTGCAATCCGAACCGCCGCTTGTTCGATCCGCGCTTTCGCGCAAAGTGTTCCGCTCGCCGCTTGTCGGATTTCGAAATCGAGCACCAAGCGACACTCGGCCTCCACTACCACGGCCTTGCAGTCGACCTCGTCGCGAAAACGCAAGGGACGAATGTGCTTGGTTTGGGTACGCGTGATGGGAAACACCAGCCCAGTGTCCCCGACCCTCTGGTACAAGTCGATCCCCGCGTCGCTGAACAGCCGATCGCGAGCGGCGTCGAAGTACTTGAAGTAGTTGCCGTGCCAGACCACCTGCATCGCGTCCACATCGCAGAACGGAATGCTAAGGCGCACAATAGCGCAGCGGCGCGGGTCCACTAGCTTCCTTTTGCGCCGGTTTCCAGTGCTTGTCCAATCTCGCCCGCCACCACAGCCTGATTGACCACCTCGATGTCGCTGTCGAGGCAACGGTCGTCCTCCAGCGCCGGACTCAACCCGCGCACCGCACCCACCAAGGCCGCAACCGCCGGGCGCGCCCCCAGCCCACCGCGCAGCTCGCACGCTTGCGCCGTGGCAAGCAAGTGCACCGCCACTGCGTGGCTGACCAGCTCGCAGACACGCAGTGCCTCGCGCGCCGCGATCGTCCCCATGCTCACTTTGTCCTGATTGTGCGACTCGGTCGAGCGCGAAAATGACGCCGCTGGCATCGACGCCTGCAGCGCTTCGGCGGTAAGTGCGGACAGGGTAATCTGCATTCCTTTGAACCCATGTCGGGGCGCCAGCCCTTGCGAGCAAGGCACGGCCAGATGTGCCGGCAAGCCGCGGCTGAAACGCGCATCCACCAGCAGCGCCGCCTGGCGGTCGCACAGATCCGCGACCGAGGCCAGCGCTGCCTTCAGCGCGTCCATGGCGAAAGCGATGTGCCCGCCGTAGAAGTTCCCTCCCATGAGTGGTCGCCCCGACTCTGGATCGAAAAGCGGGTTGTCGGTCGCCGCGCCTGCCTCCACCTCAACCCAGGGTTCGACCCAGCGAAGCGCATCCGCCAGCACGCCGAGCACATGCGGCGCGCACCGCAAGGAGTAGGGATCCTGAAGCGACTCGGGAACCTCGGCTTCGGGCGCGGACCCTTGCGAACGCATGAGCGAGCGCAAGTGCGCGGCGACCGCCTTTTGTCCGGGAAAGGGCTTCGCTTCGAAAAGAATCGGGTGCAGGTGATGTTCGTGCCCGGCCATGGCGTGCACGGCCATGGCGGTTGCCCGCGTGGCCGCGGCCAAGATGCGCCGAGCTTGGTCGACCACCAGGACAGCCACGCCGGTCATGACGGACGTGCCATTGAGCAGGGAGATAGGTTCCTTTACCGCGAACTCGAAAGCAGCGAGCCCAGCCAAATCGAGCGCACGCGCCGTGGGCATCCGTTGGTCTTGAAAGAAGACCTCACGCTCTCCGGCCAATGCCGCGGCCACGTAGGACATCGGGGTTAGGTCCCCCGATGCCCCCACTGATCCCTGCGCGGGAACCACCGGCGTGATTCCGCGGTTGAGGAAGTCAACCAGCCGTCGAACCAGCGCGGGCCGCACCCCCGAATAGCCCAGCATGAGGCACAATACCCGACACAACATCGCCCCGCGCACCGCGGGCACCGGCAGCGCAGGCCCGGTTCCGCATCCGTGAAAGCGCAGCAGTCCCGCCCCAAGGGCGGCAATACTTCCCGCCGAAACCCGAGCGCCGCAGTTGCTGCCGAACCCGGTGGTTACCCCATAGATGGGAGTGCCATCCGCCACAGCGCCCGCTAGCCGTTGCTCGCTGGCGGTCATGCGCCGCAGCCAATCCCCATCCTCGGATAGCCGCACCTCTGCCCCATGAATGGCCACCCGAATGAGCGCATCGATGCTAACCGGACCAGCGCCTACGACACAAGGTTCAGATGATTTGCACGACATTCGATAGTAGAAAGAGCAGGTAGGGTAGAAATGGGACACGCTCCAGCCGGGGATCCACGAGTCGATTGGCTGCAAGGCCCCCCCGACTGTGCGCGCAGTTTGCACGGTCCACCAGGGAAGCGCAAGCGGGCCCCACCCAGCCGCAGAAAGCAGTTTTTCCGAGGGCGTCCGCCGCCGCGGCGCAAGTTTGCCGCGGGACTACGTGAGGGGGCGCACGCTTGACGGTCCATGAAAAAGCATGCTAAAGGGCGAGGCAGCCTCAGAAGGTGGGCGAACTCAGATGTCCCAGACGCAGAATGGCTCGATGGAACGACGTATCGCTGAGATTCTGATTCAGGAACTCAAGCTCGAAAACGTCACGCCGGACACATTTGATGTAACGACCGACCTTGTCAAAGAGCTTGGCATTGACAGCATGGACCTGACCACGGTGGTCCTGGTGCTGCAGGGCGAATACCAGGTGAAATTCGATGAGGACAGCTACCCGTCTCTGACAACGGTCCGCGCTATCGCGGCGCAGGTCAAGCAGCTTCAAGGGGTCGCCACCTAGAGCACCGAACGGTTTGCCTCCCGTCGTGAAATCGCGCATTTGCGTCGCGTCCNNTCAAACCGTTCGGTGCTCTAGCATAATTCGCAAGGGGTGGTAGAGACCGACATGGACATGGACCTCGTCGTTCACGCCCCAGTTTCGGCAAAGTCTTCGACAGCATCGCCGCCCAGCGCGTGGAGCTTTTCGGACATCCTCAAGTGTCCGGACATCGCGGCTCGTTTTGCCAAGGTGCGCGGCTATTTCTTTTTGCGCGAGTCGACCTACGACATGACCCGCCGGTGCAACATCCGTTGCCACGGCTGCTACTACTACGAAGGCGACAAGCAGAATGCGCGGGACGTTGTCGATCCGGAAGCGTGGCGAGCCCTGATGCACGCGGAAAAGGAGCGCGGCATAACTTTCGTGGTGCTTGCCGGGGCGGAGCCGGCGCTGGTTCCCGAGTTACTTGAGGTCTGCTACCGGGAGATTCCTCTGGGAGCCATCGCTAGCAATGGGCTGGTGCGCATACCGCCGTCGGTTGGCTACCGGATTCACATCTCGGTGTGGGGCAACGATGCGACCTCGCAGCGAACGCGGCAGGCCAAGCGGATGCTGGCGCGGCAGATGGAAAACTACGCCGACGATGACCGCGCGATTTTCGTCTACACCTTCACCCGGGAGAACATCGCTGAATCGCGAGCCGTAGTACAGGAACTGGCGAGCAAGGGTTGTCGCGTTAGCTTCAGCGTATTCTCGGCCACGGTTGGCTACTCGGGTCCGCTGTCGCACACGCCGGCATCGCTGGTGGAAACCCGGCACACCATGCTGGAACTGCTCCGCGAGTTTCCCGAGCAGGTTGTCTTCTCGCCCTACAGTGCAGCCGTGCACACCGACGAAAACTCGCTGCACTTGCTGTTTTCGTGCCCGTACCCGCGACAGAACCCCGGGCAGTTTGGTCTGGGACGGTCCTTTCGCCAGTACCGGTCTGACCTGACTTGGGTGCGCGAGGCCGCTTGTTGTGTGCCTGACACCGACTGCGCCGATTGCCGGCACTATGCCGCGGGCAGCGCCATCGTAACCGCGCGGATGAATCGCCACATTTCCAGCCCGGAGCAATTCCGAGCGTGGCTTGACTACGTGGATACCTACCTTGCGGTTTGGGTTCCGGGCTATGCCAAAGGCGACAACTTGTGCGCCACGCCGGTTTCGCCCAGCCTCGCAATGGGGCAGGACAAGCGCAATGGGCGTGCCGCAGGAACCGCCCGATGATCACGGTTCGTTCCCTGCTCGACGACGCCTGGTACCAGCGCTACGAGAAGATCTGCAATCTCAATATTCGCAGTTCGATTTACGATGTGACCAACGCGTGCAACCTGCGCTGCCAGGGATGCTTCTTCTTCTCCTCGGACGAGCACCTGACCGGCGAGGCGAAAGATGTCCACGATTGGGAGGGTTTCATCGACGCGGAGATGCGACGCGGAGTGAACCTCGCCATCCTGATTGGGGGCGAGCCCACCCTGCACCTCGATCGGGTAGAGGCGTTTTTCAAACGCTTGCCGACCTTTTGCGCGAGCAACGGCCTCATCAAGGTGCCGCGCGATCGCTTTCCCGACATGATGGTGGGTATTTCCTTATGGGGCGATGCGGAGACGGAGAAAGCCCTGCGTGGCAAGGACGCCTTCGCCATCTCGGCCAAGAACTACGCCGGCGATGCCTTCACCTACTACCTGTACACCATCACCTCGCAGCAGATTGGCAAGGTGGAACACATGGTGCGTCGCATCCGCGATATCGGCGTCAAGGTGCACTTCCAGCTGCTGTCCAATGACGAAGGCGCAGATGGTTTTTCCTGGTCGCCCGAGCAACTCACCCACCTGCGCGGCGAAATGGACGACCTGCTCGACCGCTATCCCGAAACCGTCATTTCCTCGCGCTACTACCACCAGGTGCTGACCACCGGGAC
>PMJE01000585.1 GCA_003157315.1 Myxococcales bacterium
CACGGCGGCGCGAGGAAGATCGTACGGCCGGAGCACCGGATCTAGGCGGCGTCGCGTACGTTCCGATCATCCCTTGCCAGCCGCACCGCTCGTCAACGCGGAAAGGCCCCCGTCTACGTTGAGACGCGAAATTCGCCGCTGAGGGCTTGGGTTCGCGTGGCGATCCAGACATCTTCGCCCCATGGGCCACGCTTCCGGGCCATCAACGGTGCTGTTCTGTCGGCGTCTGCGTCGCTCAACGGTGATGTCATCCTCATCGGCGACTACCGGATGGCCGATCACAGGATCACCACCGCACCAAACACGCACAGAGGCCCTTTGTTTCGGTTACGGCCATGCTCCAACTGCATGGGATCCGAAGCCGACATCGAGACTGGCGATCGCTGTCAGCGCGATCGCATTCCAGGGCCCCGGCGTGGTCGTCTACAGTTGGTGTCCGGCACCAAGTCCCGATCTGCTAGTTGGGGCTGGCAGAGCGGAGCCGAGAAAAGCCTTGGCGTGGATCCCTTGGGGGGCGCATTTGTAGTGTCAGAATTTCCGGCTTCCCTTCACCGGCTGAGCGCGAGACCATGGGACGATGGGAACGCAGCAACAGAAGATCGTGGGCCTGGGTGGCCAAGACTGGCCGCCGCTGTTCGCGCATTTCTATCTGACCGCCGCGCGTACCCTGATTGCGGCGTCTGCTGAAAAAGCGCTTCCAGATGTGGCTCTTCCCGTCCTCTACACACAACGGCACTGCCTTGAGCTTGTTGTCAAGGATCTCATCCTGGGCTGCTTTCATCTCGATGAAGCGCAGACCGTAGCCGGAAAACAGCCAGCCGGGGTCCAGCCTCCAAGACACACACATGACCTACTACGCTTGCTGGAGGGTCTGTGTAAGGACCTGGCAAGACTCAACTTCCACGTGAGCGACGAGCTATCCGCCATTGACTCGCTTGCCAAGCAATTTGCCGATCTTGAGGACGAGAGCCCCGAACGGTTCCGGTATGCCTATGTCGAGGAGTTCAAGAATGGCAAGGCTCCCCCGACCGGATTTCCGGAGGCGCGTTCAGTCGACCTGGGCAAGTTACAGCGTGAATTGGAGCAGGTGTTCTCGACCTGTGCGGACGTAGAGAGCGGTGCCTCACTCTGGCGACGCTTGTACGACAAGGCTGGGTGCTTAGTGGCTGGCGCGCTGAATGAAGGACTCATATCACTCGACCAAGAGAAAGCCAAAGGGCCGTAGCTACCCGCTGTAGGCTCGATCCGCTTTCGTGAATAGGTTGGCGACAAGCGACTACCCGTTGCTACGTCGGCTACTGGCAGTTCATTCCCGTGGCGGGGCGGCGCCTGCCAACCGGCCGCGCCTCATCATTGCCATTCTGGGCAAGGCGTCGGCCCTACTTGAGCCCGCAGAATACAAGGTGTGTGGGACATGCCCCACCAGTGGTGGCTGCGCCCGGGATGTTCCATACTGACGCCGGTCAGAGATGGTGCTGTGTTTCGTGCGACGATGGATTTCGGGACACTTCGGGCGCGCACTGCGGGTCTTGCACCACATCCCCCATCGACCAGTCCTCGCCCGGCCCCAGGTAGATGTCCTCCAGTACCTCGCGCACGGCTTTTTGCACCACTCGGTCCTCGAACGCCGACACGCCATCGGCCGTGTCTTGCCATTGTCCTTCGGGATGTGCATACGTCGGATCGGCTGATGTCGATACTGCGTCGACTTCAGTCGTTCGTGCAGGTTCAGGAGGTTCTTCTCCAATTCCCGCCCGTATTGCTCCTTCGTGATTCCATCCACTCCCACCGCCCCGTCCTTGCGGATTCGACAGTAGGCCCGCTTAAGCGCTGCCACATCAATGAGATGCGCCAGCCTTTCCTGGTCGCACTGTTCCGCCTATGTCATCGGAATGTCTCCGTTCACAAGAGGCTAATTGGGAGGGCAGGTCGAAACGACGGTCTTATTCCCATTGGGGTAGAGGAGGTCCTCCGCCTGCCGCTGGGTACAGTATTCTCCCGAATCACCACTGCATTCGCACGCTACCACCTTGCCATTCTCGGTAGTCGTGTAGCAGCAGGTGGGCGGCGGGAACTGAGGAGCCGTGCAGTCCGCAGCACAATCGCTGCAGTTTGCGCCGTGGTTGGCTTGGTCGCAGATGCACAGGGCGTTGCCCCCTGTGCACACCCAAGGGCCGGGCGCACGGGTGATGTGACAGTAGTAGAAGTGCTCATCAGTTCCCGAGCGGCAGCTTGTCTGCATGCCGTCTTCCGCACAGACGCCGTCGCAGCAACCAGACTCGCACTCGGAATCGGCAGTGCAGGATGTGCAGAGGCTCTTCTTTTCTGCACTACAAGCGCCGAAGAGTCCAAGGATCAACAGGCAGGATACCACCGCCATCCTTCGAACCAAGATCGTTGCCGGCAACGGCACGGATCTCGTTGCTGCTGGGTACATCGACGTAGTCTCAGTTCCTGGTTCTGACACGAGCAGCCTTGCTCCACTCGCTGGCCACCAGGGAAGTCCCTGTCGGCGTTCGCCGGAGGCAGGAGGATTTTGCCCAGCATTGATCCGGCGCACCACTGATGTCAATGCTATTGCACGAGCTGAGTCGCGGAAGACGTGTGCATGGGGCGAATCCCTGGGAGACCTGGGCTGCTTGGGATCGTGCCAGTCACATATTCAGAAGCGCGGCAAAGGGGCACAGTGAAGAGGTGAATGTGGGTCCGCCGTAGATGGTGGAGATCGTTGCCGTTACTCCGGAATTCGGGCGACGCTCGCGCCGCCGTGGAGGTGCCAGCCGCACGCGGCACCCGTTGTGCCAAGCACATGCTCCACGGCCCCTGCGGCGGCTCGACCAGCGAGCGTTGCGAAGTCTCGGCCGACAAGCCCTGCGCCTGGCAAAGCGCGGCTGCGCTATCCGCGCTTCCCGTTTGCGGTTAGCATAGATGCCGAGAACATGCGTACACCAGGTCGACGGTGGCTTCCGATAGTTCCGGCCATGTTGGCCGTTGGCTTGGCATGTACGAGATCCACCTTGGGTGTACCAGGAGCCTCGAACCAATCTCCAAGCGGCGGAGGAACAAGCGGAGGAACAGGCGGAGGAACAGGCGGTGGAGGCGCTGGGGGCACTGACTTGGGACAGGTGGTACATGCTCGGGTCGGTACTGGTTTCGAATCCACTTGCGCCATCAGGGCCGATGGCACGCTGGCTTGCTGGGGAGTCAACTCGAACGGCGAGGCAATACCGCCCGACGGCACCTTCATCGACATCGCCATGGACGAGCACTTTGGGTGTGGCATACGCACCGACGGAAGCTTGTCGTGCTGGGGTGACAACCAGTACGGACAAGGTAGCCCACCCGCCGGAACCTTCATCGAAATCACGGCCAGGGCCGACCACGCCTGCGCGCTCGGGACTGATGGCAGAGCCGTTTGTTGGGGTGACAACCGTGCAGGACAGGGTACGCCACCTCCCGACACCTTCGTGCAACTGGCGGCCGCTATTGGTGTCACGTGCGGGCGTCGCCTTGACGGAACCTTGACGTGCTGGGGGACGGTTGAGACTGGCGTCCCGCTGGTGCCTGCTGGCAAATTCCAGCAAATCAGCATGGATGATGAGTCGGGTTGTGCCATTCGGATCGACGGAGGGCTGACCTGCTGGGGCGGGCTTTATGGGAGCAAGCCGGCCACGCTACCGACCGGGGTGTTCGTACGTGTTGCCGGGGGAACGCAGACCGGATGTGCCATCCGAAGCGACGGAACCCTTGCATGCTGGGATGACAACCCAGACAGTCTGACCGGTGCCACGGCCAACCCTCCTGCTGGAACCTTCACGGAGCTCGTCGTGGGCTTCGATCATTCCTGCGGGGTTACCACGGAAGGAACCATCGCGTGTTGGGGCCTGAACTCGCTCGACGGCAACCCTCCCCCCTATGGGACCTATAGGCAGGTCAGCGCCACAGGGGGCGGGCAAGCGTCGCTTTCCGAAGGCATCAATGCATGCGCGCTCAGGACGGACGGCACGGCCAGTTGTTGGTACGACTACGGCGGCGGCGGCGATGGCCCTCCTAGGGTACCCCCGTCCGACGTTCTCACCCAGTTGAGCACCTCCGAGTCGCAGAGTTGCGGCATCAAGACTGACGGTTCGGTGATTTGTTGGGACGACCAGAACCAGAACACGAATTCCGGGCCGTTCTCCCAGGTGAGCGCTGGCTACGGCTACGCTTGCGGGGTCACCGCGGGCGGCAACCTCTCCTGCTGGGGGAATTATCCCTGGTTCACGGGCATGCCCTTATCGGGGACCTTCACCGAGGTTGGCAGCGCTACAGGCAATGCCTGCGCGCTGGGCGCAGATGGATCGATCACCTGCTGGGGCGACAACACCTGCGGAGAGAGCACGCCGCCCTCGGGAAGTTTTGCCCACTTGAGCATAGGCGATCTTCACAGCTGCGCGCTTAACCCCGACGGCCAGGTGGCGTGCTGGGGTACCAACACATCGGGAGAGCGCACACCGCCGGCGGGAAAATTCGTGCAGGTGACGGCGGGCGGGAGAATCGGCAACGGCTATACCGGCCGCAGCCACAATTGCGCACTGGCGGCTGACGGCACGGTCACATGCTGGGGGGACAATTCCTACGGCCAAGGCACACCGCCCCCCGATGTCCGATTCGTCCAGATCAGCGCCGCCGACTCCTACACGTGTGGCGTAAGCGATGCACAGCAGGTCTGGTGCTGGGGGTTCTACGCAAGACAGCCCCTGTGGTAGGTACGCCGAGGAACGATGACCACGGAATGGCCACGATAAAGTACACTGGGTTGATGCTCGGATTTCGTTGCTCACGCCCCAGCGCGGATGCAAGGATTTACAGTAGCCTCTGGCTGTTCCTTCTCTTCTGTTGGACCGTCGACCTGCTCGGGTGCGAAAGAAACGCCATGGACACCGACATTGGCGATGAACCTGGAACGAGCGCCCCTGCCCCGAATCCCATTATCGCGGGAGGCGCGCACACCTGCGCGCTGACCAGCAGTGGCGTCTGGTGTTGGGGAGACAACGAGTACGGACAACTGGGCGTCAACTCGAACAACGACAGCTACCGACCGGTTGCGGTTCAAGGCCTGCCCAGGTCGGTGCAAGCGGTGGCCGCGGGTGTCTACCACACGTGTGCCCTTTCCAACGGTCGTGTCTGGTGCTGGGGCGACTAGAGTAGAATCAATGCGGCGCGGGCTTGGCCGGCGGGGGCGGCGCTGGCGCCGGAACGGCAGGCCCAGGCTTCTTGCGGTACACGATCCAGGTTCCACTCTGGGCCAGGACCTCCACGTTGCCTAGGTACGTCCCAAGCGGGTTGGTGCCCCGCGGTGGACTGCGCACAAAGAAGTAGTCAAAAACCGGCGGGGTTTTGCCAGCTGCGACGTCCATGGGGCTCCATGGGTTCGGCAAGACCGCGCCAGCAGGCTTTGCTGTGCAGGGGATGTCATGCATCCCGCAGTAGGGTAAAGGCGTCATGCTGCCAGGTGCGGATCGGATGGCCACGTAGAGATAGGGCAGGCCCAGAAAAGCCGACTCCACCCGCATGACGCGCGAGCTGCGGTCGAACACCAGGCCCACTGCCTTGCCCCCCGGCGGTGTCTTGTGCAGCACCGCAACGAAGTCCGCGGTTTCCTTTGCGTACAGGCGATAGTGCACGATCAGTTGGTGGCCGTAGAGAGCGCACATGACCAGCGCAGGCAGGGGAACGAACAACCGAAGCACGCCGCATGCACGTGCTAGCCCCGCCGGCACCAACGCGATTGCCATGAGGGCGACCAGCACGGCGAAGCGCGGAAAGAACGTGGTCAGGCTGAGCTCGTTCAGGTGGTGCGGCAGCAATAGATAGGCGGCCACTGCACCGGCAAAGGCAACCAGGATGGCAGGCCACACGCGCGGCTGCGGCGGTAGGGACTTCTGCTTCGGCAGGGCCACCCAGGCCAGCAAACCGGCGATCAGATAGACAGCGATCACAAGCAGCAGAGCTTTGCACGCGCGCACGTCCACCTGATCGGCGAAGCCGCGCATGACATGCACCGGAATGACCGAGAGACGCTCATAGAAATCGCGCAAGAAGGTTCTGCCCCCGAGGTCCCCCAGGCGATGGCGCTTGACCAACGCCCAAACAACGGCAAGCGGGGGTCTGGGCGCTGCAGACGCGGAGCCCACTATTTGCCGATACGCCAGGGTGGCAAGAGCCGGCAACAGCGTGCTAGCCCCGAGCAGGCGTCGGCGCCAGGGCCGAGAAACCAAGAATGCAAACCCCAAGACCGCGCCCACACCGTAGAAGAAATTCTGCAGGTGACACAGAAAGAGGAGCAAGGCCATCGCGGCTGCCCACAGCCAGCTCCGCCACACCTGTCCAGGCGGGCTGAAAAGGTGTTTCACCACCTGCGCCAGCAGCTGCACCAGCACCGGAACAGACAGCGCAAAGCTGATAAAGCCGTAGTGTAGCGTCAGGTTGTAGGCGAGCGGAAAGGCGAGCAGCGCCGGGACTCGGCTGCGACCACAGGCCGCGAGCAGCGACGCGGTCGAGAGTGGCATGGCCGCGATGTAGAGCGCCACGATCAGCTTGTGTGCAACGAGCAGGCTCATCACCTTGCCGAGAGCGACCAGCATGAGGTAGTGAGCCGCATAGGGCGCCACGCGCAGGCTGCCCTGGTAGAAAGCCGCGTAGGGTGAGGCCAGCGAGCCGCGCTTGCCCAGCATGTCGGCCACCGCCAAGTGAAACGGCAAGTCCAGTCCGGGCAAGATCTCCGTGACGAAGAGCGGTGCCCAGTACAGGGGAAGCAGGGCAAGAAAGCAGACCGCGAAGAGCCTCGCATCGGCTGATATGGGCGAAAGGCCATCGACCAGCCAGCGCCGAATGCGTGCTTTCAACTCTGTGAGGGCCAAGGGAAAAGCTGTGTATACACCAACTCGACCATGGTTCGGACGTCGCCGGGTGACAAAGTCCCCTGCCAGCACCCGCGATCCCTGTGGTATAGATTCCGCCGACCTATGGGCCTCATGGATCTCTTCTCCAAGGAGAAGCGCGAGGAACGCGCGCTGGCGAACCTCATCAANNCGACAAGTCCATCGAGGACGAGCAGGAGAAGGAGTGGGTCTTCGACACCATTGCGGCCAAGGGTCGCGCGGCCCTGCCGGCGGTCAAGCGCTACCTGCGCTCCTCGGAGTCAGTGTCCTGGCCGCTGCGCCTTCTGCCCAAGGTGGCGAGCAAGGAAGAGGAATTCGCCCTGGTCGAACAGGTGTTGGCCGAGCACGAGCCCGGTTATGAACGCGACCCAACCAAGAAGATTCAGCTCTTGCGCCATTTGAGCCAGCAGAAAGACCCACGGGCGCCGTCGCTGGTGGCCCCCTATCTGGCTGACATGGACGAGGGCGTGCGCTTCGCCGCAGTGGAAAGCCTGCTGCGCCTGAAGAACGAAGAGGTGGCACGCGAGGCGCTCTTGCAGGTCTTCGTGTCTGACAGCGAGGAGAGCCTGCGCCTGCGTATCCGCATCGCCGAGGGATTCGCCGAACTCGGCTGGCTGGTGCATGGTTACCGGGGCGGCTTGGAAAAGAAATTGCCCGAGGGTTTCCAGCTCGACCGCGAGGGCCACATCCTTGACCGGCGGTCCGAGTAATGCCCCGAAGAACAGATATCAAATCTGTCCTCATCATCGGGTCCGGCCCCATCGTCATCGGCCAGGCCTGCGAATTCGA
>PMJE01000243.1 GCA_003157315.1 Myxococcales bacterium
GGCGCCGTCCGTCATCAGTTTAAGCTGCTTGTGGGCTGTCTTTAGACGACCAAGCATCGGCTCCACTCGTCCACGAACATCGCGCACGTAGGTTCGCACATCGCCTACGCAGGTTGGTAGCTTGTATCCCTGGCTGTTGCTGGTGATGATGACTCCATCATCGCGTAGGCTTGCGATGACGTATCGCTGAAACAATCGCCCTTCCTTGACCATCACATCCGGCAACATCCCGCGAACTCGCTCAGCAAGCTCGTCCTTGTGAATGAAACCTGCCCCGGTTGCGATTCGTTGCTGCTCTAAGAGAATCTTCAAAGCAGCCACCTGGCACTTCACATCGTCATCTGTCTCGGCGCCATTCTTGTCCAGAAACGTGACGGCTTGTTGGAAACAGAACTCCTTCACTCTCTGGTCGTGGGGATCCCTGCCGAGATCTAGGCCGCTGGTCAGTTGCTGCTTGTACGGAGGCCACCATTCGTAGATGACCCGCTTCTTGTCGACGGTTTCCTCGAATTGCTTGAGGGACAGTTCCTGCTTGCCATCCTCGAGAACATGGCCCAGAGAACCCGCCAAGATGTCCGCTATCTGCAGGACTGGATCGTCCTTGTCGCCCCATTCAAAGACACTTTGGCGAAACAGATTGAGGTTCATCTTCGGCACAGTCTGCGCCTCGACATACTTTTTGAATCCGAGCTGAAACTCGTCCCCTCCGAACGGATCTGCGAGCACCAGCATGTTGTCGTGCGAGTGAAAAAGAGCCGAGTAGACCTGCTTGTGAAAAAACTTTGTAAACGATCCGCGGTAGATGAGCCCGCTGTCCTTCCATAGCGACGCTTTGTCGACGACCAAGAAGTATGTGAGCACCTCCAATTCCGCCAGGGCCCTGAGCAGACTGAGACGCCTGCCGACGTTCTTGCCAATACCTTTGGATTTCATTCGCCCCTTCTGGAAGTAGCGCTGACGGATCTCTCCGGCGGCTACGCGGACGGCATCCAACCGGCTGCCATCGACGACGACAGCGGCAAGGATAAAGTACTGCCCGACGCCCGACTTCTCGATGTCGNNACCCATGGAGACCATAGTACAGCAGCTCCGATATCTCGTGAGATGTTGGTGGCAGGTAGCGTGTAGCCGTTCATGCTCCAACGCTCCAACGTCCAGCGCGGTAGGTGCCAGATGCCGCGAATACCCATCCTCAGGAGCACTTCGAACTCCGTCATGAATAGGCGGTGGGTCTAAAAATATTTAGCCAGCCATCCCTGGATGGGCTAAACTCCCTGCATGGATGACACCACGACCGCGGGCGCCCCCGTCTCACAACGGGATACTTCCGTGTCCGATGAAGCCGCAGCACTTCAGCACATCATTGCTGAGTTATCGCCGCTTAGCCCAGGAGGTCGGCGGCGCCTAATCGACACAGTCTGCACATTTCTCGGGATCGACACCCTACCCCCTGATAGGGAATCTGTGGCGATTGCCCCAAGACAGGTCGCGGGGGAGCGCGCTTCGACTTTCCACTTCTCGGAGGTCGAAGAGGAGCCTTCCGTCAAGGCCTTCTTGTTGCAGAAGTCGCCGACGACTGACGTAGAACGCGTAGCCTGTCTCGCGTACTACCTCGCGCACCTGCGAGCAACACCCCATTTTGAAACTAAGGACATAACTTCGCTAAATACCGAAGCGGCGCAGCGTAGATTCTCAAACACCGCCGTTGCCGTCGACAACGCGACTAGGACGGGATACTTGGTGCCGTCCATCAAAGGGCGCAAACAGCTTAGCGCAATTGGAGAGCGCTTTGTCACAGCCTTACCTGATCGCGCGGCTGCCAGGGAGATAATGGAAGGCGCTCGCGCGAATCGTGCGGGAAGGTCGGTCAAGAGAACCAACACGACAAAAGGTCGAGAGTAACGGACTAGGATGCCTGCTCTTCATCGAAAGGCTAGACGACTCGTCCTCTTCAACCACAAAGGGGGAGTCGGCAAGACCACCCTGACGGTCAACCTAGCGCTCGCCCTCGTAAACGCCGGGAAGCGGGTCCTTCTGGTCGACACGGACCCGCAGTGCAGTATGTCGTCGTTTTTTCTTGAAGAGAGGTTCCTCGACAAGCTGCTGGACGAATCCGAATCTCCTAGTGGGGCGACGATTTGGTCATCGCTCAGACCTGTCTCAGAGGGAACGGGCATTCTGATGCCTATCAGTCCAGTAAAGATCCGCGATGGCCTATTCCTGGCAGTTGGCGATATCCGTTTGGCCGAGTTCGAAGGCACGCTTTCAGAGTGCTGGAATCTCTGCCTGAACCGAAATCGTCGAGGCTATCTCTGTACAGTTGCGCTGAGTAATCTCGTTGACATCCTCACCAAGGAAACTCAGGCGGACTTCGTATTCTTCGACGCGGGCCCCAATGTCGGCCCATTGAACCGCGCAGTACTACTAGACTGCACTCACTTCATCGTCCCTGCAGCGTGCGATCTATTCTCGACAAGGGCACTCAAGACTCTTGGCTATGCACTTTCAGACTGGGTCGCAACCTGGGAACGTGTAGTCGAAATGGCGCCAGATGGGACACGCCTTCTGCAGGGAACCCCAAA
>PMJE01000480.1 GCA_003157315.1 Myxococcales bacterium
AGATCGCAGACCTGCGCGCGGTCCTGCTGGCGGTCGAACGACGGGCTGCGGCTGATTGACGGGAGTCGCCCCGTCCGGCTCCAGCCGGTCTTGCCCTAGTTCGCCACCACGAACTCAATCCGGCGGTTCTTCAGCTTCGCGGCTTTGCCAATGTTGGGAACCACTGGTTTGGTCGCGCCCATCCCCACTGGCACGACCCTGTCCTGGCCGACACCTTGGTCTGCCAGGTACTGGGCGACAGCCTTCGCCTGGGCATCGGTCAATACCTGCACCTTGGCCGGCGGCAAACTGCGGTCCCAGTGTGCCTCAACCCGCAACTGGCGAATCTCGGGGTGGTTGACCAAGACATCCACGACCTCATCGAGCANNGGACGAGCGCGCAGTATGACGCTGACTGGACTCTCGCGTCCGTCCGCCACGGTCAGCGGAACTACCTTTGAGAAGTACTGGTCCGCATCGACGCGCAAGACATATTGGCCAGCTGGGACTGGTATCGCGAAATTGCCCATTTCATCCGACTTCCCCTCGGCGATCTGCGGGCCAGCGAGTTTGAGCGCGGCTGCTACGCCCTTGCCGGAATCATCGGTAATGCGTCCAACCGCTCGCGCAGCCGGAGCTCGCGGGGTGAGCGTGAAGGCAACATTGGCGATTTGTCCCGCCAGGACGTCTAGCTTTGCGGAGAGCGTCTCGAAGCCATTCGCCACGATGACGAGTTCGACTGGTCCAGGCGGAAGCGGCACGCTTTGGAAGGTCCCATCGGCATCGGTGAGCACACGAGAATACAGGCGCCCGGTGACTCCGACAACCGCGCCCTCGACGGGAGTTCCGGTCGTGGTGGTGACCCTGCCCGCCACCAGACCCTCGCGTATGGGCTCGACCTTCTCGGCCGGAGTACGAATCGTCACGCCTCGGGTAACCAGATCGAAGGGATACCCCATGCCGAAAAGCAGATTCCATGGTGGCAAAGACGGAGCATAGGCATAGCCGGGTGAGCGCAGCGCGAGATCCAAACCGACAGTGAAGGTTAGGCCGTGGATAACCTGTGCCTGCACTCCGAGTGTCAGCCAGTGCTGGTCTTGGTTGTCCGCACAGGCGTCTGCGCCCGCCTTGCCACAAGTCAGGTGCTCTTGGTTGTAAATCACTGTGTCTTTCGACCCGGTCAGATACTCGAGGTGGTATTCAATCATGGGCCGCAAGGAAAAACCCGCGGTCAGGTCAGCGAAGGGCGCGTCCGCGCCGAGCGCTAGCCGGAAGCGGTCCTCGGAGATACCGTAGGCAAACCGCGAAACGTAGCGGGACACAGCGGAAGTCTGCGCAGCATCGTAGTCTTGCAAATGCGATGAATTGTCCACGTAGTAGCCAATGTTGAGATGGAAGCGCAGAGGAATGTTATTGGTCACTGGCTTCAGATCGTACATGGCCAGTGCGCCGATCCAGAGTGAAGTGGAATCGGGCGAGATGTCGTAAATACCTGTGGTGGAGGCCATCAAACGCACCCCGAGCTCGGCGCCCGCGGAGAAACCGGGCAGGATCGGATAGGCAAATTTGGCCCCGAGGATTACATCGCCGTAGGACTTTATGAATTCGGGGTCGGTGCGGTTGGGCTCGGATGCACACTGCTCGTTGCCACTAGAGTCCGTGGCGCAAAGACGCTGGTTTTGATTCGCCGAACCCAAGATCGCGCCGAAGAACTCGAAATAGTGGAAAGGCGTAACCCCAAAGCTCAATGCTGCCTGCACGCGGGTGTCGTGATCACCCCCGGTTGGGGAAACCCGCCTGACGAACACGTTGCTGGCAGTGAAGTACTCGCCGTGCAAACCCAGGCGAAGTTGCCCTACCGGACCGACTTCGGCAGAGCTCATGTGCAGAAGGCCAATCGCACCGCCGAGACTTAGCTGCGGAATGAATCCATGAGGTATTTCGTCGGTCTCGGAGGCAGACGCTGCTGCTGCGGGGACATCGGACGGGGGAGCAACTGGGGCAACGCTAGTAACCGGGGATGGAGCTGGCGCCAGTACGGGCGCAGGTGCTGGGGCGGGAACCGGAGTCGGGCCGAGCGCAGGCGCCGACGGGCTCGGCGCAGGGGGAAATGGGTAAGGAGGTGCTGTGGTTGGTGCTCCGGGCTGAGCAAGAGCCGAGCCCGTGGTAAGAAGAAGAACCGCGAGCAATCCGGAAGTGGCCGTTTGAATTCGCATTCGTGAACTCCCTGGAAGCGATTTTGGTTCTATGCTAAGCGCGCTTTCAAATCTACGCAATTGACACTTCCGTGATCCAGATCACCTTGTCTGGGTGGCGAGAATCTGTGAGCCTCAACCCGAGGCCGAGCCACTGCGCGAACAGCGCGCCTGTACGCCTCGCTTGTCACCGACTCCGCGCCTGGGTCACTCGGGCTGCGATTGCGATCTGATGTGGCGAGGACAAAACGCCGCAGGCACGTCCGGGCTACCCTTTGCCTTGCTCGGCGCCGGCTGTTTGTGGCATCGGCTCCGTCGGCGTCGATAGTCCGAGGGGAAGTCGCCCTATTCATCCGACTGGGCGGAGGAAATGGCTGAGCTCTATGCAGAGGCAAGGCCACTGCACGATCAAATAACTTTCGCGCCAGTGTGCCATCAGCGTGGGAATGCTATGGCACGCTGCCGTTTTGCCCCACCACCCCCTGGAGAACCGTCATGAAATTGCGAAGAAGCGCCGTGGGTGCGCTGTTCCTGCTCGCCACCTGCTCTGAAAACCAACCGGGCAGCGCCCCTAGCTCTGGCAGCCTTGAGTCGTCCCACGCGGCTCTGGGTGTGGTGCCCCCTACCGAGGTCGCCACCTGGAAACTGGTCGGCCCTCCGCCGTCGCAGGCNNATCCCGAACATCTCGGCGTCTCCGGAACTGTGGGAGTGGAACCACGCGACCGGCCTATGGACCAACCGCCGCCCGACTCCTCCCGGCGACAAGCCGTACCGTCGTGCAGGCGCGGGCATGGTCTTCGACTCGCTCCGCAACAAGTTGGTTATCTTCGGAGGGCGCACGACCGCGATCAGCAACTACGCCGACATCTGGGACTGGGATCTTGGCAACGGATTCGTCGAGCGCACCAACTCGGACGTCGGGCCCAGCCCGCGCAGCCAGCATGGCATGGTGTTCGAGAAGTCCACCGGCAACGTGCTGCTCTTCGGGGGCGGTGTTGCTGCGCCGGGTCCGCTGGGCGCCGACGACCAGACCAGCGTGTCGGTCGCGTATGACGACACCTGGGAGTGGAATCCCCTGACCGGCAAGTGGACCGAGCTTCATCCCGCCAGTGCGCCCAGCGCGCGCTTCGACTCGGCGCTGGTCTGGGACAGCAAACGCAACCGCGCTGTTCTGTTCGGCGGCATGGAGAAGTCGCAGGCCGCTCTGAGCGGGGTTCCCAAGCAGGACACATGGGAATGGGATCCGAACACGCCGGGCTGGACCGATCGCACGATCGGGGGAGACAAGCCGAGCCCGCGCTACGGCCACGCCATGGCGTACGACCCCGGCCGCGGCGTGACCGTGCTGGTGGGCGGATGGGACATCGACACCGGCAGCGGCCTGGCCGATGTTTGGGAATGGGATCCGAGCACCGGGGCGTGGACGCAGCGTCTTGATGGCAGCGAGCCCAACCTGCCCACCGGGCGCATGTATGCCTCGCTCGTCACCGACTCAGCGCAAGACCTCCTCGATCTGGTTGGGGGACTGACCTCTGCCGCCACGAACCCGCCGGACGGAGAAATCTGGGAGTTGAATCCCGCCACAGAGGCGTTCACCGACCGCACGCCGTTGCCAGCGAAGGGCTGGCCGAGCGGGCGCACGGGTGCCGCCATCGCCTTCTGTCCCGCCACCGGCAAGATGTACCTGTTCGGTGGTCAGGACGGCAACGGCGTGTTGTTGGACGACCTGTCGGAGTGGGACGGCACTACTTGGTCCCTGGTCGCAGGCGATGTACGTCCCCCCGGCCGCATGGATGCGGCGATGGCCTTCGACCCATTCCGCAAGTCCCTGATTCTATTCGGCGGTTCGACCACCTGGCCCTCCTCCGCCTCCTCCGGGTATTCCCTGCCAGCCGAGCTCCTCGATGACACCTGGGAATGGAACAGTGGCACCCGCCAGTGGACCGAGCTGTCACCCCAATCGAGTCCTCAGCCTCGGGACTTGCACGGCATGGTGACTGATTCGGGGCGCGCCAAAGTGCTGCTCTTCGGAGGAGAAACCTACGCCTGCAGCTCCTCTCCGATGCCCGGAGCCCCCACCGACTGCAGCGAAACCTACTCCCCCGGCGACGTGTGGGAGTGGGATGGCGCGAAGAGCACCTGGACCAACCGCACCCCCGTCACCCTGGTGCAGACGCCGGACGGGTTCATCTCCCCGCTGTTGAGTTTCGACGAGGGTCGCCAGAAGATGTTTCTCCTTCCCGCTCAGCCGTCCAGCTGGACTGGTCCAGGCAGCGCCTTCGGCTCAAACGGTGGCACGCCCATCAGCAGTTTCTGGGAGTGGGATCCCGCATCGGCAGGCTGGTCGTCGCGAGACACTGGCGACCTCATCTATCTCTACCAATCCTACCTGACCTACGACAGCCTGCGCCGCCGGCAGATCTTCACTAATTGGGCGAGCGATACATCGGGCGTCGAGACCTGGGAGCTGGACACCAAGGGTCCAACCCTCTACCAACGCCTTCTGTCCCCGGGCCCAAGCTCGCGCTACAGCGCAGCCATGGCCTTCGACAGCCAGCGCGGCGTGATGGTGCTTTTCGGCGGCAACTTGGCCGCGGCCCCATACCCCATTAGCAACGAAACCTGGGAGTACAAGGTAACCAATCTCGGCAATGGCGAGGGGTGCACGGCTGCCACGGCGTCGAACTGCGCCTCGGGTTTCTGCGTGGACGGCGTCTGCTGCGCAACTGCGTCCTGTTCCGGTGCTTGCCAATCCTGCTCGGTGGCCGGCCACGAAGGCACCTGCAGCCGGGCAGCCCCGGGCACTGACATCGCCGCTAGCTGCCCCGATGGTCAGGCGTGCGACAGCAACGGCAGTTGCAAGGCAAAGAACGGCGCGGCCTGTTCCAGCGCGAGTACCTGCGCCTCGGGCTTCTGCGCGGATGGGGTGTGTTGCGAGAAAGCCTGCGATGGCACCTGCGTGTCTTGCAACCAGGCCGGCCGTCCGGGCCAGTGCTTGCCTTACGTCGCGGGCAGCGATCCAGAGAGCGAATGCGGNNGGCTCCTGCACTCCCATTGATTCTGCCTCGTGTGGCCCCGGCGCGGGCGGCGCAAGCGGCACTGGCGGAACCGGCGCGGGCGGCGCCGGCAGCACCATCACCGGCGGCGCAGGTGGAAAAGGTGGCGCGGTATCGGGTGGTACGAGTGGACGGGGTGGGGCGGGCGGCTCCGGCGGCACTGTCATGGGCGGCTCCAGCAGTTCGGGCGGCAGCTCGGGCAGCACGGGCGGCTTCGGTGGCTTGGGTGGCAGCACCGGCGGGGCAACCGGGACCGGTGGAACGGGTGGCGCAGGCGGCAGCCCGGATGGCGGAAATTCCATCTCGCTAGATGCTGGCAGCCCAGACGGCAGAAAAGCGCCGATTGGCCCTGAGGCAGGCGGCACGGCGCAGTTGCACCGCGCAGGTTGCGACTGTGACCTGGGCCAGACCGGCACGCGTGCGCCAGGGCTGCCCTTCGCCCTGCTCGGAGTCGTCTTCTTGTGGCGGCGCCTGCGCCGACTTCCGACATGGGAACCCTCAAGGGGTTCCNNGGCGGGCTCCCCACGCGACTAGTGGTCTTGCTCCTTCTTGCCACTTGCTCCGAACCTGCTCCAGGCAACCGCCCTCCTATTGAGTCCTCCCACTCGGCTCTGGGCACTGTGCCCGCGACCGAGTCCGCCACCTGGACACGCGTTGCCGTCCCCACCTCGCCGACCCCCAACCCGCGCTATTTGCAGGCAGCCGCTTTCGACGAAACCCGCAACCTGCTGGTCATGTTCGGCGGCTGGTCCGGCGCCACCGCCAGTAACCAATTCGGGGCGGCGACCCAGGATATGTGGGAGTGGAATCCTGCAACCGGCACATGGACCAACCGCACGCCTGCTGGCCGCAAGCCGAGCCCGCGCGCAGGCGCGAGCATGGTCTACGATTCGATCCGTAAGAACTTCGTCATCTTCGGTGGGCGCTCGACCACAGGCTACGACTACCAAGACACCTGGGAATGGGANNGAAGTCCACGGGCAAGGTGCTGCTTTTCGGGGGAGGTCTCGCCGATGGCGGCACCTCCCTCTGGCCCGAGACCATCTACTATAACGGCTTGCCCATTACTGGACCTTCGGCCGACGGGACCGGCATTGCGCTGGCGTTTGCTGACACCTGGGAGTGGGATCCCAGC
>PMJE01000149.1 GCA_003157315.1 Myxococcales bacterium
GCGCAACCCCACCCTCATCACGCACAAGTACTGTCTGCCAGGTCCTTGCGGCGAAGAACATGCTTGGATTCCCGCGGGCTACGAGTGGGTGGACGCCGCGATTCCCGGGCCGCGGCCTGTCACCTACAGCTTTCTCAAGCGCCGCGATCGCGGGTTCGGCCCGTTCCCAAAGCATTGACATGAGAACCCTACGGCTGCACGCCGTCGGGTCAGGGAGCCGCTGTTGCCGGCGCCGCAGGTTCTCCGCCGAGCATCGCGCGGATCAAGTCGTCGACAGCGGAGGAACACTTTCCGGACGGACCGCCGCCCTGGGGGCACCTGAACGCTACCTCGTCCCGCAAGTCCTTTTCAACATCATGCCGTTCAGGGGCTGGGACCATCTCGTTGGTATTTGGGTCAATGCGGAAACCGCCCACCATCTCGGCCAGGTGAGCCAGCCGAGGAGCATCTCCTGGCGTGACGTCGGCTCCGCCCAGCACATCCCAAACCCGGACGCGGTTGCCCGACGCTGTGAGCATCCGCCGGCCAGAGGGCGAGAAGTCCACGGCCACCACGCTCTCGTCGTGCTCGAACCAATCGCTCGCCGGAAGCCCGCTCGATGCTTCCCAGATCCGGGCGGTCTTGTCCTCGGAGGCAGTCGCGAGCCAGCGCCCATCAGGGCTGAAGTCCGCATCCAGAATCGGGCCATGGTGGACTATCTTCTGCCCCACATACTGCCGAGTCCGAAGACTCCAGACACGGGCTTTGTTCTCCGTGATCAGAGCTAGTTGCTCGGCCCGGCGATCGAACACGACACGAAAGACGTTCCCGGCCTCGATGTCCGCGAGTTTGTTGAGCGCGCCGTCGGCCCCAACCTCCCCCAACGCCACACCGGTGTCGTTGCGTTCCATCGCGACTATCTTGCCGTCATCATTGAGCCAGAACCCCGAGACATTCTCAATGGCCTTGCCGATCGCCGCATGCGTCTCCGTATCCCAGAGCTGCGCTCTCCCGCCGCTGACAATAAACAGACGTTTACCGTCGCGGCTGAAACTCCGGCCTTCCGGCGTCTCGGAAGGCAGTCTCGTTTCGTCAGGATCGGGGTTCTTTCCTGAGGGGATTCCTTGCTTCAGATAGCATCCCTCGATGTAGCATGTGAGCGTGTGTCGCCGATCTCTCGCGAAGACCCTTCCGGGAACTACCTCCTCGCGGCGACTCGATCTGCTTGATTGCTCCAGACCTTCCCCGGCACCCTGCGCATAGAAGGCTTGCTCGGAGAGGAACCATGACCTTCGCACCGCCTCGTGGAGTTCGTAGACGGCCGGCCCGCGTCGACCCCGGATGCTCCAGCTCGCGCTCTTCCCGTCCAGCGACACACTCACCAGGCTCTGATCTCGTAGCGGACAAGCAAAGACCAGCGTGTCTTGTTGAATAGGCTCTGTCAGCGCTGCTCCGGTAGAACTCCACGCCCTGATGATTCCATCACGACCCGCAGCGCTGAGCCAGTCACCCTCGGGGCTGAACGCGAGATTCATCACCCCACCGCTAGAACCCATGAGCGTGGTCGAAGAAGACCAAGGGGCGCGCCAGAGTTCCACCCCACCGCCTTCGAGCGCGAGTGCAAGTAAGTTGCCCTTGTAATCGAAAGTCATGCCAGAGACGGCCCTTTGGGCCCTGAGGTTGGGTTGCACCTTGCCCCCCCTAGGCAAGCGCCAACGCGTGAGCGTGCCGTCGGTTTGCGCCACCCATAGGGTCTCAGAAGTGGGATCTATGCGAAGCTTCGTGGGCCGCTTTGAAACGGCAAACTCCGCGTCATGCGCACCATCATGAGCATCAGCCACAATCACCGAACGCTCGAAGTTCTGATACGCGAACCACCTGCCGTCCGGACTGAGAACGGCAAGGGGAGGATACAAGTGCACTTGGACGTCGAAACTCCTCCTCGCACCCAACTGCCAGACGGTAACGCCCTGTCCGTTGGGCAAGAGGACGACCTGGTCGTCGTCGCTTGCCGACAATGTTCCAAGCCTTGCGGCAACCTTGAACCGGAACTCCTCAACGCCGGAGCGCCGAAATGTCCATTGGATGCCCTCTCCTGGCAGTTGCGGCACGAATAGCAAACGAGTGCCATCGGTGCTCATCTTAAGTATGGCGTATCCTTGCTGGCCAGTGGCCAAGTCGCGAGACAAGTTGCCACGCACGAAAACACGTCCGTCGCGCAACGCTGCCGCACAGCGAGCGCCGCCGGAATCGCAGGCCAGGTGGGTGAATGGCCCTTGCGGGAAAAGCGGCGGCACTGGCAGCGGCCAATTCCGGCGCAACAACAGGTCAGCCAGTAGCGCGCGCGCCCGAGTTGCGCTGGGGTCGTCCTCCACTGCAGCAGCCAGCTGGGCGAGCGCTTCCCGATAGTTCCCCTGGCCCAGGCTGGTGTCGATGAACTGCCCGCGGAGTGCGCGTCTGGCTTGCGCCGCCACGCGAAGCGCATCCTCACGCTGAGCAAGCAACTCCTTGATGGAATTGCGCGCCCGTCGTTGCACTACCGAGAACCAACCCATCACACCCAGGGCCAGCAACAGGCTGGCCAGCGCCACAACAACCCGGCGCACGCGTCGCCGCTCTTTGGCTTCCCGGGCAAGCATCGCTTCGTCTTCGCGTTCTTCCTCGCGTTGCCGTGCTTGCCGTATGGTTCGGCTGCGCACCGCGATCTCGGCCAGGATGTCGTGGGTAATCTCGATCCACTTGCCGTTGTGACGATCGAGCACGCGCAGCAGGCGCTTCTTCACCAGCTCCTCAAGCAGATCACTGGTGAACTCGGAAACCGCGAGCGCCTCAGTGACAACCGCGCTGGTTCGAAAGCCAGTAGCCGTGACGAGCTGATCTTCGACGAAGGTTCGCACCGACGGCGGGACGTTGGCGAGCGCACGGTCGTAGAAGCCGGCGATGATGTCCGCCCGGCTGCCAGTCACCAGATCGCGCGTGATCAGAGTGCCTGGTTTGCGTCGGCGGGCAAGCTCAGAGCACAAGATACTGAGCAGCGCAGGTTCAACTTCCAGTCCATCCAAGGGGCGCTCGTCTTGATTCGAGGGTGCGACTGTCCTGACAATCAGCTCCGCCACGCCCTCATCGACTAGCGGCGGGCGTGCAGGTGCCGAATCTATGCCCTTGGCGTTCGCCGTTGCCCGCCGCCGCTGGGTCACCACCTCCATCGCGGTTTCCCCGTTGAGATGGCCAATCCGGTAGCGGTTGTGAATGATCGCCGGGATTTGACTGCGTAGCGACTCAAGCCCGTGCAGAAAATCCTCGCGGATGCTGATGAGCACCCGTGAGTCGTTGCGCTGAAATGACAGCTCGCGGGCCTTTTCCGGGTGCAGGTCCAGATCCTGCCTCACGCTCAATGGCGGAGTCTCCTCGATAAGTCCCTTGAGCTCCTCGACAAGCTGGGCCGCCTGTTCGGTGCCTGCCCCAATCGTGAACAGCTCTTCGAACTGATCGAAGATGAAGACTGGCTGTGCTCCTTCGATTGGTTCATTGCGACGATGCAAGTATTCCCACGCGGTCTGCTTGGGGTCCGGTTTCGGCATCCCGTCCGGTCGGCTCGCGACGATCTTGGCTTGCAGCTGCTCTGCCACGGGCGGCGAACCTGCGACGTAGCTGATGCGAATCGGAACCGGGAAAAGCTCGTCGCGCGGAAAGCGCGGAACCAGTCCGGCGTTGATGAGTGACGTCTTGCCCAGCCCGGAGGCGCCGTAGAGAATCACACAACGCGTCCGCTGCACCAAGTGCAGAAGCTGCTCAATTTCACCGTCCCGGCCGAGAAAGAAAGCCGCGTCCGCGGTGCCAAACGAATCTGGCCCTGGCCAGGGATTGTCGAAATCCAGCAACGTACTCATTGTGGCCGAGACCTGTGCACAGAAGTCTGGACGTCGGAAATGAAACGGCTCATGTCCTCCGCGTCTTGCAGTCGGCGCCAGTGCAGCGCCCGGATTTCGGGGTCCAAGGCCGGGTCGTCAGGCCGCGTGTCATCCGCCACCAGAGGCAGGACAAAGTCCGCGTCCGCCCGCTTGCCGCTGCGCAGTCGCAGCGCCTCCTGCCATTCGACGCGTACGTAGCGAAAACTGCCGGATTTCACGTTGGCGGAGATGACAGGGACGCAGACCGCGCACGACTTCAGCGTATCCGCTATTCGGCGTTCCCACTGATCACCCCCGCGCAAGGCCTCCCTATCCAGCCAAACTCTCACGCCAGCTTCGCGCTCCAGCCGCTCTCTCAGCTTGGTCGCCACGGCGAGATCTTCGCTGGCATAGCTGATGAAGACTTCTCCTGCGGTCGGGGGAACCACGCTGGTGCCGGGCGAAGTCGGCGCGGCGCCTACCTCGGGGTGGCGTACCCGCCAACGTCGACTGAGCTCGTCGATGAAAGAGGTCGCCGTGATGGGCAAGACCTTTACCTCGCCAAAGTGCTCGAAAAACAGCGCCTGTTCGCGATCGGCATTGGCAGAATCGTCAACCAGATAGTCGGCCCGCCTGGCCTTGGACAGCCGCTCTGCGGAGCTCACCCGTAGAAAGAAACGGGTCAGCCAGCCGGTCAAGCGCGTGCCCAAAATCAGCAGACGCTGGTCGCGCAGGGCTTCTGACAAGTGTGGTGGCTGGCACTCCGGAGCTTGCAGGGTGTGCATGAATTCCAGCACGTCTTCGTCGGTCACTGCGAAAAGTGGCGCCGCCTGGGCCCTGCCAAACAGGTGATAGACGACAGGATAGTCCAGCTCTTTATACTTTTGCGGAATGTCGACTTCCCGATTGCGCTCGTAGGCCAGCACGCGCGTGCTTCCACTCAGACGATTGTTGAATCTGACCTCGTTCAAAGCAATCGCCAGGTAGGGGTCAAAGGAAGTGGTGACGAACACATTGAAGTCGCGAATCTCGGCGAGCTGCTTGAGCGGAATGGGAAGGGGAAAGTCTTTCGCGGTCCGTAGCGCGTCGTAGATCGCGACGTAGAGGTCCTCGATTCCCCGCGGATTCTCCTGCAGATAGCGAAAGGCCAGATCATTGAGTGAGCGCGGCGGCTCGCCACCCAGGCCCAGCTCAGTCCCCAGATAGGCAGCCAGGCCCAGCTCCTGGGACGAGTCCGCCCTCTTCATCGTGGTGAGATGCTCACCAATCACTGGGATGACCATGTGATCCTCGATACGGCGGAGAATCCTAATCCACTCTTGCTCCGAAATCGGCGGCGTCACGCTACCAGCCTCTGACAACATCGTCATTTCATCCTCTCTGCTCGGCCACAACCTATCCGAGCAAATCCAGCACAGGCAAGTTACCCATGTATAACATCCCCGCTGCCAGGTGTGGCAGCCTTGCTAGAAACCCCTGCCTCCGTGGGAAAGCCAATGGACAGAGCACGAAGGCTGGACTATGTAACGGGAAAGGGAGGGACACTCGGGTGAAGAAGACCGTTCTCGTCGTCTCCGACCTGCACCTCGGAGGGTCGGAAGGGTTTCAAATGTGCACACCGGCCGGCGCTGCACAGTTGGCAAGTTTCTTCCACTGGGCAGGCGGGCTTCAGCGCAGCGAAAGCGGCGTTGACCTGGTTCTGGCCGGCGACGTGGTTGACTTCCTGGCGGAGCCCGACGACCAAGGCCAGCCGCGCGAGCGCTGGACCTGGACTCCCTTCGTCGCCGATGAGGCGCTCGTGCTTGCCAAGCTGGAACGGATCCTGGCCCGCACCGCCGAGGTCTGGCAGGAGCTGTCGGAATTCGTGGTAGCCTCGGGCACGCTGACCATCCTGCTCGGCAATCACGATGTGGAGCTGTCCCTCCCGCGCGTGCGCCGGCGCTTCCTTGAGTCAGTGGCGCCTGCCGGTGGCCGCGTGAACTTCCTCTACGACGGCGAGGCGTTCGCGCTGGGCGAGCTGCTTGTCGAGCACGGTAACCGGTACGAGGGCTGGAATGTCGTTGCCCACGACTCGCTTCGCCGCCTCCGGTCGGCCCTGTCGCGCGGCGAGCCGGCCCCCGACTTTCCGCCCCAGCCCGGCAGTCGTCTGGTCGCCGAGGTGATGAACCCCATCAAGGCACGCTATGCCTTCGTCGATCTCCTCAAGCCGGAAACCAGCGGCGTGCTCCCCATCCTCGCTGTCCTCGACCCGGCCATCTGGCGGCGCGCGGGTCGGGCCATCGCGGATGGCGCGCGGGCGGCTTGGCGGCAGGGCCGGCTCGGGCCGGAAGGCCCCAGCAGCGGCGAATTCATCAACGCTTCCATGGCGGCGGCAGCATCGCCGAGGGGAAGCGAACTCATTGGCAGCGCAAGCCCGAGGCAAGAACACCCCGCCGCGGCCGGCCTACCATTCCCCGACGAGGACGCCATCTCGCTCGCCGATCAGCTGGCGCGAGGTGCGAAGAGCGAACAGATCAGTGCGATCCGCGATGTCGAGCTCGGCCTGTTGCTGCGTGCCTTCCGCGCCCGCCGCGACAAGGACGAGTCGGGTTTCGATGTCGGCCAGGAAGCGGCGCTTTACCGCAAACCCGCCGAAGCGCTGGCGCGACGCGGATACCGAGTCATCGTCTTTGGGCACACCCACCACGCCAAGGTCCTGCGCTTTGCCACTCCGGGCGGGGAAGCCACCTACCTGAACAGCGGAACCTGGGCCGACCTCATGCGGCTGCCACCGACCCTCTACCAGGGCTCGCCCGAGCAGGGCGAGCGAACGCTCGCTGACTTCCTGCAAGCCGTCGGCAGCAACGACATCGCAAAGTACCGGCGCCAGCTCCCCAGCTTTGCTCGCATCGACCTTGACCAGAACGGCCGCGCGGTCGCAAGCAACGTCTTCTTCTTCCAGCAGGGCAGCGAGCCGGAACCTCTGTCCACCGCAGGAGTGCTGAGTCGCCTGGCACTGGGGGATTGCCTGTGATCGACCAGGATCTTCTCGACAGGCTGAAACCCGCCTGTGCCCGCATCCTCCGCGCCAGCGACCGTGCTCTGTGCGGAACCGGCTACCTGGTGTCGAGCAAGTTCGTGGCCACTTGCTACCACGTGGTTTCGTCTCTGCTCGACCAGCCGCTGGTGTGCCGCTTCGGAGACGTCGAGGTCTGGGAACGCTCGGCGCGTGTCATCCGCTGGGATAGCAAACGCGACACCGCCTTGCTGGAGATCGAGGAGCCGGACCCCAGCAAGCCGGCGCCAGCCAAGCCGGTCGTAGTCGAGCCAGCCGGTGCGCAGCCGGCGGAGTGGTGCGGGTACGGGTATCCTGAGTTCGCGGAATTTCTCGGCATACCCCTGGCCGGCCAGGTTCTCGACGCGCACACAGTGGACAAGGATGGACGCCCGGCCCTCTGCCTGTGGGTCAACCAGTTCGCCGGCGCACTGCCGGAGTCGGTGGGCGGCTTCTCGGGCACTCCTGTTTTGGCGGGAAAGCGTCTTCTCGGCCAGCTCTTCCGCGTGCTTGGCGCCGAAGACGGCTGGCAAAAACCCCACCTCGCCATCTGCTACGCGACTCCCGCCTGGGCAGTGGCTGGGCTCATGGCCGCGTCTGGTTCCTCCCGAGACGCGATTGGAGAAATGCACCCGCCGCAGTCGGCGGCGGCCGCGACGCCACCATCCGACTTGAAGATGGCCGAGCGCCTGCAGCGATACGAGACTGGCGCCGAGGCGCTCGCAGCGCTGCACACTGCTGGCAACCCACGCGAGGTGCGCAGGGTCCTGGAAGGCTGGGACGCTACCGGCCTGCCGCCCGAGCAAGGCATCCTGCTGGCAGCGGAGCTCCTGCTGGGAATGGCCGCGGTCGACGATGCCCTGCAGGTGCTGGAGCCCGTCGCCGATACGGTCCGCGGCCAGCAGCTAAGCGCCCTGGCTTTTTCATTGCAAGGCAACCATGTTCGCGCCCAGGCGCTGCTTCGGCTGCTCCCGTCCAGCGAAGAGACAGCGGGCATCACTGGCGGCATTCTGAAGCGACGCTGGTTGCAGGAGGGAAGACGCAACTGGCTGGTGGCCTCGCACGAAGTGTATCGCAGCCAGAACGACATCCAGCCAAGTGCGTACTTGGCGGTGAACGTCGCGACGCTGGCGCTGCAACTTGGCGACGAGCCTGAGAGTCAGCGCGAGGCCACTCGCGCCAAGGAACTCGTTCTCACCCAGCCTGACCAGAAGCGCACCCACTGGGACTGGGCCTCGCTCGCCGAGGCGGAACTCTTGCTCGGCGACCTTGCTGCTGCCCGCCATGACTACCAGCGCGCGGCAGCGCTGGTAGCTGCGAACGCACGCGACATCGCGGTGATGCGACGACAGGCTCGCCTCGATCTCGCGAAGATGGGCCGGCCGCGGGACGCGCTCGACGACGTGCTGCCGGTGGGCGGGGTCGCCTGTGTCATCGGCGCGCCGCTTGACGATGGCGCGTGGACGCCAGAGTGCCGGGCACGGCTGCGCCAGCGAATGGCCGCCCTGCTTCGCGATCGGCAGGTTGTCTTTGGCTTCGCGTCCGCGACACGAGGGGCCGATCTCCTGTTCATCGAGGCCTTGCTCGACATCGGCGCGACGCCGAGTGTGTTCCTGCCCGCACCGCGGGAGGAATTCGAGGCCGGATGGGTCGGCCCAAGCTGGCGCGACTGCTTCCGTCGCATCCCTGCCGAGCGGGTACAAATCGTAAAGTCGCTGTCCGACGATCGGCCCTTCTCGGGCGCCGACGCGGAGGTCTTGCGGGCCGCCGTCGACATGGGCAAGCGTCTCGACGAGACACCCTTGCTTGTGGCTGTCCCTCCCCCGCCCGGCACTGCGGACGCGCGCGCCGTGCTTGCGACAGTGGAAAGCTGGAAGCAAGACGGCTGCGGCAAGGTCGAGCTACTCTCGATCGCATAGACCGTTCGACGGACAGCTTCAGTGTTGCGGAGCGAAAAGCCCGGGACGGACGGCAACCTCTGGGAACGCCGCGCGCAGCCGATCCCAAACACGGATGCGGGGTCCGCCAGCGGCCGCGATGGCTATCGCAGGCACACTGCGTTGCCGCGCAAGATGATGCAACTTCGCAGCGGAATGGCCTCGCCGGGCGACATGTCCTGCAGGCGTCGGATCGGTCGCGATCGGCGTGTCTCCAGGCCCGGAGCCATCGAAGCGCGCCGCAACAACGCAGTGAGCGCGCCCGGAAAAGCCAGGGAGTTGCTTCCCGGGAACGAGGTGCGCGCGACTGCCACTGCCATGTTCCCATCCTGGAGATCTCGCTGACGCCGTCAAATTTTTTCGCCTGCATCTATTCGCGCAGCTTGGCAGCTTTTGCGGGCCCGATATACTGGCAGCATGGCTGGTCAGCTCTTTGATGTGTTCGTGGTGGGTTCGGCCGATCCCAGCCCCGCCGGAGAGACCCGCCTGGCTTCCGCGCTTTCGTCGAAGCATAGTGTCCCGCTGGCTACGGTGGCCAAGGCGATATCAGCCAAGAACCTGCGCGCGGGTCAAAGCGTAGAGCAGACGCAGGCGCAGGCGCTGGTGCGTCAGCTTCAGGTCATGGGCGCTGTCACGGTCATCCGGCCTGCGGCAGGCTCGCCACGCGCTTCATCGCAAGTGCCGTCCGCGGCGGGCCGAGGCACGGTCGCGCCCCCGCCACCGGCGATTTCCATGTCGCGAGCCGATCACCCGGCCGCTGCTCCTGCGACGAGCTCATCTCCCTCGGCGCTTGCCGCCGCGGCCCCGGGTTTTGGGCCACCTCTGGTTGCCCCGCCGGATCCCGCTTCAGCCGGCGGTGCCTTTGCTCCCCTGCAGCCTGGCAACCTCCCCGGCGCGCAGCCTGGTTCCAGCCGTGGTTCCTCGCCGCCGGGGTCCGACCCCTTCGCACCACGCTCAGCTCCTACTCCGGGTGTGGCGCCGCCAAGCAGTGGCACGTGGTTGGCGCCACCGCCGGCTGGCTCGCCAACCGGACGTTCGCGCGCCGGCACGCGCACACCGCCGCCGGCCAGTCAACACCCGAGCCCCGTGCCTGCCACCGATGCCTTCCACGCCGATGTATCGTCGTCGGGGCCCAGACTTGAGCTGGCGCGCGGCGATTCTACCCGTCCTTCCGACGACGTCGTACAGACCCGAGGCACGCCATCCGCGGGAAGTTTGCGCGACATCGGCGCCACGGCAGCCTCGGGCGTCACCATGGACGAGGATCCCAGGAACCTAAACCTGGTCAGGTGCGCGCAGCACGGCCTTTACTACGACAAGACCAAGGCTTCCGGTTGTCGCAAGTGCATGTCGCTGGCTCGCGAGGTAGCCATGAGCTTCGAGAGCCGCAACGCTNNGTTCTCTCACGCCAGCCAGGCACCGAAGAGATCTTGCACCAGTTTGACGAGCTGGACGAGCAGGTCAACCGGTCACGCGACCGCTCAACTCGCAACATCGCCTTGGTGTGGGCTGCCACTTCGATGGCGGCGATGGCGGGCTGGTACAAGGTCACGTAGTAACAGGCTCGCCGCGGTCCAGCGCCGCATCCCGTTTGCGCCGCGCCCGCTCGATCATCCAGACCACCAAGATCGACAGGTTGTAGAGCAGGAAGATCGGGGCAGCCAGCAGGCACTGAGTGAAAGGATCGGTACTGGGGGTGAGTACCCCACCCAAGAACACGGCCAAGACAATGGCGTAGCGGTTGAATCTGAACATGCCACGGCTGGAAACCAGCCCAATCCACCCCATGATCGACAGCACGACCGGCAGTTCAAAGGCAAGTCCACAACCCGCCAAGGTCATCATCTGGAAATTGGCGACCTCATCCATCATGATCATCGGGGCGAGATGAAAGTGAGCGTCACCCTGGAAACCGGTGAGTAGCTTGGTGAGGAAGTAGGCGGCCGGCTTGCATAGCACGAAATAGGCAAACACGGCGCCCCCGGCAAAACAGCCCGCGGTGGCCCCGGTAATCAGCATGGTGAGCCGCCGCTCCTTCTTGTACAGCCCCGGCGCCACGAACCTCCAGAGCTCCCAGAACACGAAGGGGCCCGCGATGATGAGGCCGCCGATGATTGCCAGCTTCATGTAGACCCAGAAGGGCTCGGTCAGGCTCTTGGCGTAGAAGTTGACGTCGTGGCCGGCGTCTTTCATGC
>PMJE01000387.1 GCA_003157315.1 Myxococcales bacterium
CCACTGCATGATCTCGCTCGTGCCCTCGTAGATCGTGGTGATGCGCACGTCTCGCCGGATCTTCTCGACCTCGTACTCCCTGGTGTAGCCGTAGCCACCGTGCGCCTGAATGGCAGCGTCAGCCGCGGCATTGCCCGCCTCGGTGGCGAAGAGCTTCACGATCGCGCCCTCGGTCTGCAGCTCGGGCTCACCCTGGTCCAGCCGATGGGCCGTCTCCTCGATAAGAGAGCGGGCCGCCTCCAGCCGGACCACGTGGGGAACGATCAACTTATCCATGTAGCCTGGCTTCTCAGCCAAGGGCGACCCTGCCTGCACGCGCTCACGCGCGTAGCGGATGGCCCGCAGCATGGCCGCGACGCCGCCACCCAGGCCAAAGGCTGCCACCATGAGGCGGGTGAAGCCGAACACCGATTGGGCGTGAATAAGTCCCTTGCCCTCCACGCCACCTAGCAGGTTCTCTTTGGGCAGGTACACGTCCTCAAAAGTTACCGGCGACGTGTTGGACGAGCGGATACCCAGTTTGTTCTCGTGCTTGCCGGGAACCAAGCCTGGGGTTCCCTGCTCCACCGCAAAGAAGGTGGGCCCATCGGGCGCCATGGCCAGCACCGTGTACAGTTGTGCGTAGCCGCCGTTGGAGATGAACTGCTTGGTGCCGTTGATCTTGTAGCCCTTGATCTCGCCGTTCTCCATCACACGCTCGGCGCGGGTACGGATGGCCGACAGCTCACTGCCCGCCAGGGGTTCGGTCACGGCGTAAGCTACAATCAATCCTTCGTCGGCAATTCGGCGCAGCCAATAGGTCCGCTGCTCTTCGGTCGCGCCCACCACGATGGGGTCGGTTCCCAGGAAGATGGCCAAGAAGGCGGTGGCGACGCCCAGGTCNNATGAACAAGAGGTGCAGGCCGATATCGGGTCCCAGCAACTCGCGGATGAGGTCGAGCGGAAAGAGATCCTTCTCATCAAGGTCCAACCTGACCTTGAGCGGTAGCTTCTGCTTGCCGAACGAAGTCAGCGTGTCGATCAGGGTCTGGAGTGAGTCTTTGTCGAGGCCTGAGTTCTTCATCAAACTTGTGTCTTCCTGCGGCCAAAAGAGTCGGTTGGAAAGGGGGTGATTCCGAGTGAAAGGCTTCGATGCTGGCACAAGCCGGGCCAAAATCAAAACCGGGAAGTCAGCGTGGGCCTATCACGCCTCCAATCGCGCATATAATGCTGTAATCATTGATCTATTTTCTTTGGTTGGGGACGAAAACACACGCGAGATCGCACCCATGTGCGTTATCACCTACACGCCCAGGTCCCTGCAAACGTCGCAAGTGCGACCCCAGGCGCGCACCCCCCTGCGGCCCCGCGTACGCACCGAAGGAAGTTCGCCCCGGAGAGCCTCTGTGCTCTCCTCTCTCCTCCCTGTGTTCTCAACCGAAGTCGGCTGTCCCGCTGGACTCGCTCACCTAGGTCGCTTCCCAAGGTCCATCACTTCCACCGGCTGTCGCCGCCTTCGGCCTTCTTCTTGGCGTCTTCGGCAGCTTTCTCCTTCTGCCTCTTCGCCTGGGCCGCCTTGGCCGCCGCTTGCCCCTTCTTGTCGTTCTGCTGGATCCTCTTCAGCGCAGCCGCGGCATCCTTCTCCTGCTGCTTGCGACGCTGCTCCTCGCAGCCCGCCGGCTCACAGTCGCCTTCGCAATCACACTTGAGCTTCTTCCCCTTGTTGCAGTGACACTGCTCCTGGGCGTCGCGGTAGCAGCCACATTCGTTAAGTGGCGTTGCGGCCGGGGGAGGCTCTGCTTCCGCCTTGGTGGCCTTCGCCTTGGCAAGAGCCGAGCCTGGCATCCACACTAGAAGGCCGAATACTGCAATGATCGAGAGTATGATCCGCATGGCATTCTCCTCAGCCAGGCATTATCACGTGAGCCGCAAGCCGCGCAACCCCGTAGCGGCCTTGCGGGCCGTCCACATCCATGATTGAAACACCAAGCGGAGGAACCCGATGGCTACAAGCCTAGCGACCCGTGACAGGAACGAAGCGCGAAAGAAGGGGTTGATGGCCGTCGGGGCCTGGGGCGGAGCGGGCCTACTTGTCCTAGTGCATTGGCCCATGTTGGGGTTGGCTGCTGCTGGTGGCGCCGGGTACTTGACCTACAGGTGGTTTATGTATCGCGCTAAACGCGGCATGCGCTTTTGATCCAAAATCTACGGTTCAATGTAGAGCGGGGGGCCGGAGGGTCCCTTGGCCTCGCCAGACGGGGACGGCGGCACCGCCACGGGTTGGTTGCGCCCGACTTGGTGGAACGTCAGGGGCAAGTCCACATGCACCCCATTTCCCTCGAATCGCGGGAACCTCATGCCCTGAACGATGTTGCGAACGCAACGCTCGGCATCAGGAGGCGCCCCGTTGACTCGGACTAGGCTAGCGCGTCCCGCTGGATCAGCCTCGAACGACACAGCCACCATCGGGTTCTGGGCGGAAGGCGAAAAACAGGTTACCAAAGACCCCATCGTACCTTGGATTGCTGAGTTCAGCGCCTCGCGGGTGAGTCCATTGGGATTCCCATTGAGCGTGCCTGAGCCTCCTGAGGCGACGGGGCGTGCCACCGCGGCCGCCGGCTCTGGATCGAATTGGGCGCCCTCATTCTGCGGGCCAGCAAGGCCAAAGCCTGGCAGCCGCCGCGCGACCTGAGGTTCGCGAGGCACCCACTCCTTTGGGGCTGCGCTCTTGCTCTCGGGCAGGGGCGGAGGCTTCCCAGTTCCAATGCCCAAAAATTCACATCCCCCACTCGACAGTGCAAGGGCAAACATCAGGCCAAGCGCGACCGACTTTCCTGGCAAGCTCTGCGGCGACCGAGTCCACATCACCCTATTGTATCGGAAAAACACGGGCATCGCTTGACTGGGAGCAGATGCTGCCATGCAATGGCCCCGTGTACTCATGGGGCGAGCCGGATTCGCCGAGTCGGTGTAGTGTCCTGCATCGATGCGCATCGGAATTGACCTGGGTGGAACCAAGACCGAAAGCGTTGCCATCGACGACGCTGGAACCGAACGCGTACGGCTACGAGTTTCGACGCCCAGCCGTGGCTACGACGAGATCATCGCATCCATAGTCGGTTTGGTGCGCGACACAGAGGCTCAAGTCGGTCAGACGGGCACCGTAGGAATCGGAATCCCCGGCGCCATGTCTCCTGCAACTGGGCTGGTCAAGAATGCCAACACCGTTGTGCTCATCGGCCATCCGCTTGATCGCGATCTTGCGCGTGCCTTGGGCCGACCCGTGCGCGTGGCTAACGACGCCAACTGCTTCGCCCTGTCGGAAGCCTCGGATGGAGCGGGGGCCGGCGCCCGGGTGGTCTTCGGCGTGATCGTGGGCACAGGCACGGGTGGCGGCCTGGTGGTGGATGGGAAACTGCTGACCGGGCCGCATGCCATCGCGGGTGAATGGGGGCACAATCCCCTGCCCTGGCCGCGCGACGACGAGCGCCCGGGCCCTCCTTGCTACTGCGGAAGAAGCGGCTGCATCGAAACCTTTCTGGCTGGCCCCAGCCTGGCGCGCGACCATCGGCTGCACGCCGGCGAGACACGTGATGCCGGCGACATCGCCCAGCGTGCTGAAGCCGGTGATGCGGCCGCAGTGGCGAGCATGATTCGCTACGAGGACCGCATGGCGCGGAGTCTGGCGTCGGTGATCAACCTTCTCGATCCGGATGTGATCGTCCTGGGCGGCGGTCTCTCGAACATTGCGCGTCTGTATCGTGAGGTCCCGTTGCGCTTGGGTCAGTACGTCTTCTCTGACACCGTCAGCACGCCCATTCTCCCGGCCCGCCACGGCGATTCGAGTGGCGTGCGCGGGGCCGCGTGGCTGTGGCCCCTGCAAGAGTGACCGACCATGCGCCACACCCCGCTACGGCTGATGAATCTGGAATCCATGGTCCGCGAGTACGTATTCCAGGGTCAGTGCATCTGTCGCCGCACCTGCACGAAGGTGGAAATCACCAAGAAGAGCCCCAGCAGGATCCAGATGATCCCCCAACGGATATGCCGGCGTTGCTCCGGCCCGCGTTCGAGACGCTCTTCGGGTTCATCGGCTCGGTCGCCGGACAGTTCACTGTCATTGGCAGGACGCCGGCGCAAGCGCGGCGCGCCCAGATACTTGATCCGAAGGGCGCCAAAGACGATCAACATAGACCCGATGGCGTAGAAAAGGAACGGGGGCAGATTCACTTGCATGGTTTCGCTCGCTCCCCGGTCTCTAGCTCGCGATCTCGTCGGCAATGAATTCGCGAATCACCGTCACCTTGATCTGGCCGGGAAAGGTCATCTCGCGCGAGAGGCTTTCCGCGATCTGGGAAGACAGGCGGGCCGCCCCTCGGTCATCCACCCGATTCTCGTCGACGTAGACCCGCACCTCGCGACCGCCTTGCACGGCAAAGGCTTCATCAACCCCGGAGAAGCCGCGGCTAATGCGCTCGATCTCCTCCAGCTTGGCCATGTGAGTGTCCTCGGTCTGGCGGCGCGCCCCCGGCCGTCCACCCGACATGGCGTCAGCCGCCGCAACCAGATAGGAATAGGGGCTGTTGAACGGCTCGTCGGTGTGATGCGCCCCAATGGCGTTGGCCACCGCTTCGGACTCGTGCAGGCGACGTGCATACTCCGCTCCGATCGAGGCATGCGACCCGTCAAGCTCGTGGGTCAGCGCCTTGCCTATGTCGTGCAGCAATGCCGCCCGCTTGGCGATCTTGGTGTCCAACCCCAACTCCGCGGCCATCATGCCGCACAGGAACCCCGCCTCCACCGAGTGCTTCCACTGATTCTGCGCATAGCTGGTGCGGAAGTTGAGCCGGCCCACCAGCTTCACGATGTCGGGATGCGCGCGGTCGATGGCCAGCAAGGAAAAGCCGCGTCGCCCGAAGTCGAGCGTCTCGCGTTCCACATCCACCACAATACCGCGGGCCATCCGTGTTACCGCCTCGGGTCCGTTGATCGACCGCTTGAGCATACGATTCACGCAGCGACGTGCTATTTCCCGGCCTACCCCGTCGAGTCCCTCGATACGAATCGCCAATTGCTCATCCACCAGAGATAGCTGCACCCCCGCCACCGCCTCGATGGCGCGCAAATCGGCATCCGCAGGTGGCACCTGGCCTGGCCGCAGATCCGACAGGGCAATGACGTACTGAGGCCGCTCGGCCAAATCGTGGCCAGAAAAGCGACCCACCGCGATGCCCATGATTCTCTTGGCCGCGCGGATCTGAGCCCCCGCCATCGCCGACTCTGCCGTCTGACGCAAGACTTGCGCTGCGGCCGCGCGCGCCTCCTCCACCTCGCGTTCCACCAGCATGCGCTGGGCTTCAGCCGCGGTGCAGACCGCCACCCGCTCCAGCGCGGCTTGCCGCTCTCTCTCGATCGACCGCGTCTCGGCCGCGAGTGCACGCACGTCCTGCTCCCGCTCAGCGACCGGCGTCGCACGTTCCACCAAACTGCTGCGCGCCTCTTCGACCAGCCGCCCCCCGTCGTCAATGCGTACCGCCTGAGCCGCCAGCGCGGTCTCGGCCTGCGCCAACTCGGCTTCCCGTGCGCGCAGGTCTGCCTCCGCCTCAGCCCGGATCACTAGGGCTTGCTCGCGCGCCTGGATAGCTGACTCGCGCAGCAAGGCCTGTCGCTCGATCTCCGCCTCATCGCGGATGCGCCGGGCCTCGCCATCACGATCGGCAACGGGCCGCCGCAAACGACGGCCCGCCCACGCACCCAAGCCTGCGCCGGCCGCCAAAGCAAGAAGCACCGTGATCCAGGCCGCCGGCTCGCCCATCTACGCGATCGCAAGTCCCAGGTGCGCGCGCAGGGCGAAGTATTCGTCCGACACGCACCACTGAATCAGGTCCCGCACCTTCTCCTTGGGATCGGCGCATCCCACCGCCAAGGGCTCGGACTGAATTTGGTGAGCCGCGACCTCCAGGTCGTTGCACATGAGGAAGCCCGCGCGCGACGAAGTGTAGTCAACCGCCTTCGACCAGCGGTGTAGATCCGCCTCGGCCCCGCTCTCGATGAAGCGCCGAACCACCTCGGCCAACTGCTCGACATTCTGGGGCGGAACCAAACGGCGCAGCAGCTCCAAGCGCTCCGCCACTGGCTGCTCCATGTCCGCCTTGATGGGCACCTTGGACTGCACCAGCTTGACTGCTGCGAGAAAGTACGCCTTCAGCTCGGACACCTGAGGCACCACCGCTGGCCAGCGCACAACGTGATCGGGCCGCATGAGCGTCAGCTTCTTGCCCAAGGAGTAGGCCAGCTCTTTCTCCTGCTTGCCCTGCAACAGGGCCGCCCCGATGACGAAGGCCGGGCAGAGTTGCTGCTTTTCGCGTGCGTTCATCAGCTCAAGCTCGCCCGGCCAATCCTGGCGCAAGTACAGTTCCGGAGCTGTGACGCCGAGAGCCTGGCTCACGTACACGAAGACGCCACTGAACATGAGCTTGTCGTTGGTGGGATCGCGCCGATCCCTGCGCCGAATCCCCACTTCCTTGTGCTCGCGCGCGCGCACCGCCATGATGGCCTGACTGATGTTGGCGAGAATCAGCGAAATGTAGCGATCTTCGTCGCCATGGTAGATGTACTTCTGCCAGAACTCCTCATTGAGACGCGCTTTCACCCGAGAAAGGGTCTTTGTCTTGTATTGCTCGTGGAAACGCAGCTCCTCGGCATCGGCTTGGCGCAGATAGGCGAGCACCGAGGCCGTGCACCAAACTTGGTCGTACTTGCCCATTTCGGCAAACAGGTGCCGTAGCGTCTTCAGGATCGGCACCATCGCGGCAATGTCCTGAGTGCGCTTGAGAATCACGCGCCACTCACGCACGGCCTTGTCGTAGGCCTCCGGCCCCTGCATTTGGTAGAGTTCGGCCAGAATCTGGTGCCGCGGCATATTGTCGGGCTCCAGTTTCGTGCACACCTCGAACGCCTCAGCAGCAGCGCGGTACTCTTTCAGCCGCGTCCGGTAGATCTCGCCCAACGCATGCCAGAGGGCGATTTGGGTCGCCCGCTTCTCGGGCGGCACCTCGGCACCCAGGCGCTTTATCATGCGGCGGTAGGCCCGCTGCTGGTTGGTCCAGTCCTTCTTCGCGGTCATGATCTTGTCGATCCGCTCGAAGGGCTTCAGGTCGTCGGGATTCTCGTCCAGCGCCTTGTTGTACAGTTCCACCGCCTCATCGGGCGAGTGCAGCTCGGTGTTCGTGATCTGGCCGGCGGTCTGCAGGTACTTGGCCTTGACACGGCCCGTCTCAATGGCCGCCAATCGCAGCAGTATTTCCACCGCCTTCTTCCACTGCTTGGTTTCAGTGAGAAGTTCCAGCACGTCGACCAGCAAGCCGCGTGCGTCGGGCTTGACTTCAAGCGCTTCCAGATACGCTGCAATGGCCTTCTGCGGATTCTTCAGTCGCTCCTTGTAAACCTCAATAATCTGCTCGTGCAGAGCAACTTTCTCTTCCGCACTCTCGGTGTGCGCGAGCATGGCTCGCTTCTGGCGAATCACCGCTTCCCAATCCCCAGCGGCGGCGTGGATCTCGGTCAACGCCTCCAGTGTCGGTCGGTGGCCGGAATTGATCTCCAAAGCCTTCTCAAACATATTGATCGCCTTGGCCCGGTCGCCGATCTTCATCTTTATGTGGCCGATGCGATGGAAGATCTCCACAATCTGCGCTTCGCTTTGCGACTCGCGGTGGTGGACCAGGATGGTCTGATAGAGCTTGAACGCCTCGTCCCACTGCTCCCGGCGGTAGAGCAGGTTGGCCCGGTCCACCAGGGTGGGCAGGTGAGTTGCGTCGAGTTCGTAGGCCGAGCGGTAGTACTTGAGCGCCTTCTCGTCGTCGCCCAGTTGCTCCGCCGCCTTAGCCAGGCGGTAGTACAGAATGTTGAGCTCGCGGTGAGCACGACGATCCGCTTTGCGCGCCAACATCTCCAGGATGGGCACGAGCGGCGCCCATTCAGCCTGGCGGTAGTAGATGTCGGCCAGTGGGGTCGCGGCCTCGACGTGCTCCGGATCTAACTCGAGGGTGCGCGCGTAGAGTTCCTTGGCCTTTGCTTCGTCGCCCAGTTCCGTCTGGTAGAGCTTGGCGGCTTCGTAGAGAAGACGTGTGCGCTCCAGCACATTGGGCGTGTTAGCTTCAGCCCGCACCATCAACTGGGCCGCCTTGAATGAATCGCCGCGCCGCTTGTAGATGTTGAGCAGCGACAGCATGCTCGGCACGTGCGTCGGCGCAATGGCCAGGGCATCGCTCAGGCGTTCCTCAGCGATGTCGGACATCTGCATCTGCTCGTCGAGGATCTTGCCCAAGCGGTAGCTAAGGTCGACCTTCTCTTCGGGAGAGGCGCTCCCCACCAGCCGCTGCATGATGTCCACCGCGCGCTCCCACTGCTCCGTCTCCTCGTACAGCCGCGCCAGCCCCCGCAAGGCTTCGGCATGGTCGTGGTCCGTGTTGAGGATCTCGTTGAATGCCTCAATGGCGCTGTCGGGATCGCGCAGGCCCTCCTCGTACACCCTTCCCATGTCCAGGTAGATCGCGGTCTTGGCCGCCACATCGTCTTCCACCTCAATGTGTTTGCGGAAGGTGTCGACCAGCGCATCCCACTTGCGCTCACTGCGATAGAGACGTTCCAGATCCTGGCAAGCCTTGAGGTTGTGCGGATCGATGCTGAGCGCCTGCTGCAAGCTATCGATCGCATTGTCAATCTTGCCGGGCAATTGCTCGCACACCTGCGCCATGCGCACGAGGAGATTGACCCGATCGGCTTCCGGCGCCGTGACTTCGAGCTGATGCTCCAAGACCTCGAGGTAGGCGTCCATCCGGCCGGCCTTCTCATATAACTGCTCCAGCGCCTTGAGCGCGGGCAGGTTCTGCGGATCAACGGTCAGCACCTCCTTGTAGGCCTGCACCGCCCGCTCGTTGTCGCCTAGCCGGGTCTCCCATAGCTCGCCGACCTGCAGGCGCAGCTTCACGGCCAGCTCGCCGTCGCTGACCACTTGCGACTTTCGCGCCAGCACGTCCGCTAGTCGCTCCCAGGCCTGGGTCCGTCGATGCAGGCGTTCGAGTGCCTCGATGGCCTTCAGGCAGTGCTCGTCGACTTGCAGAGCTTGGTCATAGGCCAAGGTGGCCTGGCCCGGGTCGCCGATGTGAGTCTCGAAAGTCTCAGCCAACGCCAACAGCACCTCAACCCGCTGCGCCGGATCGGACTCGACTTCGGCGTGCCTGGACAGAACGCCAACCAGATCCTTCCAGCGGGATTCCTTGCGATAGAAGTCAGCCAGCGCCGCCATGGCGCCCACGTGGTTGGGCTGCCGCGCCTGAGCCTCCTTGGCCGAGGTGATTGCATATTCGGTGTGGTGCAGGGCCGAGTCGTACCAACGCGCGATCTTGACCCACAAGTCGGCCGCCTGCTTCGCATCCTCCATGCCCTGCGCGGCCTGCGTGTATTCGGAGAGGAGATCGGGCCACTTGTTGGTGACGTTGGCCAGTCGCTCAAGCTCCTGGGCGACGGTATTGCTTGAGTAGTCCTCACGGAACGCAGCCTGCAGCATCACGAAGGCGGAATCGCGATCGCCGATGTGTTCCTCATAGATGCGCGCAATCTCACAGAAGAGTTTGATCTTCTCCTCGGTCTCGCCCGTGTACTCCACTCGGGCCAGCAGCAACTCCACCAACTCGGGCCATACCTTGCGCTGACGGTATACCTCCTCCAACGCCGCCGAGGCCGCGGCGTGCGAGGGGTCCATCTTCAACACCCGCTCGTAGGCTTCAGCCGCCGCACCGCCGTCGCCGATCTTCTCCGACCAGACCGACGCAACCTGCATCAGCACGTCCACCTTGTCATCCACCGACGCGAGCGCGGCAATCCGGCGCTCCAACACGTCCACACACTCTTCCCAGCGCCCCTCCTGAGTGAACAGCGTCTCCAGGGCGGTCAGCGCGCGCGCATCGGCTGGATCGATCTGCAGTACCTGGCGCCATGCCTCGATGGCTGCATCGATGCGCACCAGCGTGCTGCCCTCCAACTCGCCGAGTTCCGCGTAGTAGTCCCTGAGCACGACCGCCGAGAAGCTCTCGCTGCCCACGACGATCAGCTTGCGTAGGGTGTCCGAGAGCTCCTCCCAAGCCGCCGCGCTCCGGTAATTGGCGGCAATCGCCTGCAGAGCCTCAACGTCTCCAGGATTGATCTCAATCACCTTCTTCCAGCACTCCAGCGCGTTCCTCTCGCGGCTGAGCTTCTCACCCCACACGTGGCCCAAGCGCTTGTAGGCGGGGATGCGCGCTGCGGGATCTTCGGTGGCGCGAATCTGGCTGTCCAGGACCTCGGTCAATTCGCGCCATTCCTCGGCCTGCTCGTGCAGGTCGGCGAGCGCCGACAATGCCTCCGGGTCAGCGCCGCGCAAGTCGAGGACTCGCCGCCAAAGCTCGACGGCATGCTCACGCTGGTCGAGCACGTCGGATGAGATTCTGGCCATACGCGCGTAGCAGTCGGAAAGCGCCTCGTCGCCAGGGGCGATGTCGAGCATCTTCTCGTAGACCTGGTACAGGTCTTCCCACTGCTCGGCCCGGAAGTAGATGCGCTCCAGCGCTTCCAGGGCTTCCGGCGAGCGCGACTCCTGTTCGAGCACTGCCAAGTAGCTGGTCACCGCTCCCGGTGCGTCGTCGATGACATCAGCCAGGATCTTGCCCAGGCGGAGATGCAACGCTACCAGTTCCCTCGACGCATCGGTGATGGCAATGCGCCGGCGCAGGACATCCGCCAGCTTCTCATAGTCGCCTTGTTTGTCGTAGACCCGGTCGAGAAAGGCCAGGGCTTCGCCGTCATTGGGGTCGAGCGCCAACACCTGCCCGAGCACGTCCTCCACCCGCACCAGATCGGCAAGCTCGACGTCGAAAACCGTGGCCAACCGGAAAAGCACTTCACGACGTACCCGGCGATCGCCGGTCTTGGCCGCAGCATCCGCCATGCTGCCGACGTAGGTTTCCCACTGATGGGTGGCGCGGGCCAAGCGCAACAACTCATCCAGTCCCTGCTCGGCGGCCGGGTCCTCCACCACCGCCCTCGACCACCACTCGAGCGCCGCGACCTGGTCCATCAGCTTGGCCTCTGAGATCTCCGCCAAGCGGCGCAGCAAGCGCTGTCGCTCCTCGGGGTCGGACTCGACGCCCAATTCGACCTGATAGACTCGACCTAGCTTCTCCCACTCCTCCGCCACGCGATAGAGCGGCTCCAATACCTGCGCGATTTCGTGCTGCATGGCCCCGCTCGACAGCAGCCGCTCCAGCGTGGCCCGCGTCTCGGCATGTTTAGGATCGATGTTGAGGATCTCCTGATACGCCTCGACCGCTTTGGGCATGTCACCCAGTGCGACTTCCAGGATCTGAGCCAGCCGGAAGGTCAAATCGATGATCTGACTGTCGCTGTCCGCCAGACGGATCTCGCGACGGACGATGTCGGCCAGCTCCGGCCAGCGCTCGGTCCTGGTGTAGAGGCGGTCGAGCGCCTCAAGCCCATCCTTGCGATCGGGCTCGGCATCGGCAACCCGCCGATAGGTCGCAATGGCCCTGTCGAGGTCGTGAGTCTCCTCCTCGTAAATGCGGGCCAAGCGCAACAGCATCTCGGTCTGCAGCCGACTGTCCAAAATCCGGTCGATCTCGGCGTCGTACACCGCTGCTAGATCGACCCAACGGCCGCTCGACTCCGCCAGGCGGTCGATGTGCGCAATCACATCCTGGTTCGCCGGATCCACGCGCAAGGCGCGACAGTAGGCATCAAACGCCGCATCGAAATCGTTCAGGCGACGCTCGTGAATCTTCGCCAGCAGGTCGAGCAGCTCAACCCGGCGCACCGGATCCTGGGTGCACGCCACCATGACCTCATAGACGGCTGCCACCTTGGGCCAGTCGCCGGCGCTCTCGTACACCGGCCGCAACACCTCGGCCGCCGCAATGGGTTCCTCCCCTCGCTGCATCATGCCCGCAAGCGCCTGCAAGGTCGGCTCGTGCGTGGGGTCCATGGCGAGCACGCGCTGGTAGGCCTCGGTGGCTCGGCTCGCATCCTTGAGCTTGTCCGCCCACAGCTCACCGATTCGGTGGCGCAGCGAAACTACCTCGGCCGCCGACGAGGACAGCTCGGTCTGCCGCTCGAGCACGTTGAGCAGATCGTACCAACGCTCGGTCTGCAGATACAGGCGATCCAGAGCCTGCAGGGCATCCAGGTCATCCGGATCCATGTCCAGGATCGAGGTGTAGGTCTCGATGGCGNNTCGATGGCGCGGGCCGCGTCTTGCAACTCGCGGTCGTACACCTGGCCCAGCACGAAGAGTCGCTCCTTCTTTCGCACAGGGTCGGTAGCCAGCTCGGCCTGGCGGGCGTAGACATCCTTCAAGTCATTCCAGCGCGACAAGCGCAAGAACAGTCGCACCAGGTTGTCCAGCGCCGTCTCATTGCTGTCATCAAGCGCCAAAACCTGCCGGTACGCCTCGATGGCCTTGTCGGAGTCGTCGAGCACTTCCTCCCAGATCTTGGCCGCACGCGAGCCCAGCTCCTTCTTGTCAGGCAGGGCTTCGACCATCTCCATCTTGCGCTGGAGCAGCAGCACGAGCTGACTGTAGTCGGCCGTGCGGATATAGATGGCTTCCAGCGCGTCGGCCGCTTCTAGATCGCGCGGTCCGACGGCCAGCGCCTGCTTGTAGGCCTCGGCCGCAATCTCGGGATTGCCGAGCTCGTTCTCGGCCAGCTTCGCGATGGCGTGGTAGACAGCGCCTTTCAACTCATCGGACTGCAGCTTCTCGGCGGCAGCGCGATAGCGGACCACCAGGTCGTCACAACGGCCCAGCGCTTTCGCCAAGCGTTCCAGGCGTCGGGTGGTCTCGGGATCGAGGGGATCCTCGGCCAGCGCCCGTCCCAGAGCCTCATAGGCCCTTGCCGGATCGTCGAGACCATCCTCGCAGGCGGTGGCAATCTCGTGCAGAAGGTCGATCTTGCGCCGCACGTCCAGCGCGTGGCGCGCCTGGATCTCCAGAGCCCGCACCAGGTTGGCAAAGTCGCTACGCGCCCGGTACACCGGATCCAGGATCTCAGCCAGAACCAGGTCGTGGTCGGGATGGTCGAGAAGTCCCTCCAGCGCTGCCACGGTTTCCTCGTGGCCCGGCGCCAGGTCGAGCAGTCTTCGATAGGTCTCCACCGCGGCGGTAATGTCGTGCAGCTTCTTTTCGCGCAGTTGTCCGAGACGAGAGAGCAGGCGCACCTGCTCGTCTTCCTCGCTTGCCAGCTCGAGCTGTCGCTGCAGGTTGTCCGCTAGATCGAGATCGAGTCCCTTGTGCACAAAAAGCCGATCCAGGGCACGCAGGGCAGTCAAGCTGCCCGCGTTGTCACCGAGAGCCTCTTTCCACGCCGCAATCGCCTCATCGGGATTTCCAATAGCCTCTTCCCAGATGGCGGCGATGCGGGCGTGAATCTGCTCGCGCTCCTCGCTGGAATGGACCAGCTCGGCCTTCTTCTTCAAAGTGTCGACCAGATCGGACCAACGCTCGGTTCGCGTGTACAGCCGTTCCAAGGCCTCAAGCGCGGAGGCATCCTCCGGCTCGATCTCCTGCGCCAAGCGGAAATACTCGACCGCCTTGTCCGACTGGTCGAGTTTCTCGTCGTAGGCCACCGCGATGACCAACAGAATCTCGCGCTCCAGCGCGGGCGCGAGCTTGCGAACCTGCACTGGGCCTCGCTGTAGAGAGTCACCAACTCCGGCCACTTCCCCATGCGATCAGCCAGCTCCTCCAAGGCCGCGCGCGCCTCAGCCGATTCCGGACTAACGCTGAACGCCTCGGCATAGGCCTGGTACGCCTGTTCGGCACGGCCGGCCTCGCCTTCCAGGGCGCCGATGCGCAAGAGCAGCGCCACCCGAGCAGCAGCATCCGTCTCGCGCGCCAGCTTGATGCGCTGAACCTGCAGCAACCGCTCGACCTCGTGTCCCGCCTCGTAGATGGGCTCTAGCGCAACCACCGCGCGCACTTGGTGCTGACTGTCGTCGAGATAGATCTCCAGTGCCGCGCGCGCGCCCGCATGGGTCGCGTCCATCGCCAGGGCCTCTTGATACGCCTCCACCGCAACCCCAGGGCTCCTCAGATGCTTCTCGGAAACCTCGCCAAGTCTGAACTTCAACTCGGCCGCGCTGGGGTCGTCATTGGGCAACTTGAGCTGGCGTGCGATAATCTTGGCTAGGTCCTTCCAGCGCTCGGTGGCTCGATACAAACGGTCCAGCGCCCGCAGCGCCTGCACGTCCTCTTTGGCCGTCTTGAGGATGTCCTTGTACAGCTCGATCGCCTTGTCCGCGTCGTGTACCTGTTCTTCGTAGAGCGCCGCGAGTTGCAAACGAACCTCGCGCTTCTCCTCTTCCGAGCCGGCCAAAGCGAGCTTCTTGTCGTAGATGGCCAGCAACTGGTCGTGCTGGCCGGTTGCAATGTACAGGCGTTCGAGAGCCAGCACAGCCTGCTCGTCACGATCCGCGATCTCCAGGATCCCTCGGTTGCGCGCGATGGCCGCCTCGGGGTTGGCCAACTCTTTCTCGTAAGCGCGCGCTACTGTGGCCAAGAGCGGGAGCGCATCCTGCCCTTGCAGAGTTGGCAGAACGACCTCGTAGGCGTCCACCAACATGGACCAGTTACCCGTCTCCCCGGCCAGCCGCTCGGCGTATTCGCGCGCCCATTCCTCGCGCGGATTCTCGGACAAGGCTTGCAACGCCACCGTGAGCGCCAGCGGCTTGTCGCCAGCGTCACCTTCGAGAATCTGGGCGATGCGCAGCATGCGCTCCTGACGCTCGCCCGGGTCTTTTGTGTGCTCGAGCTGCACTTGCAGGACGTCGGCCAGCCGCTTGGCGTCCCTGGCCTTCTCGTACATGGGGATGAGAGACTCGGCTGCCGCCAAGTTGTGGCCATCGAGGGAGAGCGCCTTCTCGAAAGACTTCTGCGCCTTGTCCGGCTTGTTCAGGCGGTCACGGTAGAGAACAGCGATCTTGTTCCACAGCCCGACCCGAGCCGCGTCGGTCTCCGTCTCAGCCTGCCGCTCCAACACCCGCGCGAATTCGTCCCACTTGCCCTGGACTGAGTAAAAACCCTCAAGTGCATCCCAATCCTTGTTCTGTAGGTAGAGCTTGCGTAGCGCATCCTGCGCGCGCCGGTTCTCCGGCTCCGCATCCAGCAGCGTCTTCCACGCGGCCACCGCTAGGTCGAGCTTCTGCAACTTCTCGGTGTACACCGTGGCCAGCTTGGGCAGGATAACACCGCGTTTGGCTGGGTCGTCGGTCAGAGTCGCCTGCTTGTCCAAGACCGCCGCCAGCTCCTCCCAGCGTTTCTCACGCTCGTACAACTTCTCCAGCTCAGTCAGCGCCTCGACGTCGCTGTCGTTGGCCTCGAGGACCTTGCCCCACAGCTCGATCGACACCGCCGCCTTCTTGAGTTTCTCGGTGGCCAGCTTGGCGACTTCGGCCCAGCGCTTGCCCCGCTCGGCCGAATCGGCCACGCGCGCAATCTCCTGCCGCAGCACCGCCACCAGTCGATCCCAGTCGCGCCGCTTCTCGTACATCTGCTTGAGGAAGGTCAGCGCCTCGGCGTTCCCTGCATCAATCTCAAGAATCGCTTCGAACGCCTTGATGGCCTCTGCCTGGTTCGAGAACTTCTCCAGGTACAGGGTCGCCACGCGCAGGTAGAGCGCGATCTTCTCCTCGGCCGAACCGACGATGGTAGCCTTTTTGCGCAAGATCGAGATCAGCTCGGGCCAACGCGGAATGACCTCGTACTGGGCCGCCAGCGCGTCCATCACCTCGATGTTGTTTGGCTGAAGCGCCAGGATCCGGTTGTAGACTTCCACCACCATCACGTCGAGCTTGAGCCGATCGCGGTACAGCTCGACCATCTCCAAGAGCACGGGAACCTTCGCCTCGGCGCTGGGCCAGGTTGCCTTCTCGACCGCCTCTTTGAGAACCTCGACGCAGGCCTTCCAGCGCTCCGCATGACGGTAGACACGGGCCAACTCGCGCCTGGGTTCCCAGGCGGTCGGGGCAGCCGCCACGATCTTCTTCCAAGCATCGATGCCCTTCTCCACCGACAGACGTTCGGTCTCCAGCGCGGCCGCAGCCTGGCCCTGCAGCTCCGCTGGAAAGTCCTCAAGCACAGCGTTCGAGGTTGGTTCCTTGCCCACTTGATCCTCCGGGATGAATAAGGCAACCACAGGGTCGCAACCGCATACTCTTGGCCTCTGGTTGTGGAGAGGCTAAGACCGCGGAAAATGGAGCATTTTATACCACGTATGCCGCTTTACACACAACGGGAATGAGCCCCATTCTCTCGTCGCTGCCAAGCCCTTGCGACCGTCGGTCCAGCCGCACCGCCCCCCCGTGCCGGCCGCAGACAGACTTCCCACGACCGCGCCAGCCCCACCGGCCCGGAGGCCGGACGGATCACAGGCGCTCCACTTGCCCCAAGGCTCAGCGAACTCGGTGGTCAAATCGCGGCAGAAGGGAAGCCATCGAAACTACGGGCCGCTCAAGGCATAGAGCTTGTCGCTCGCGGCCCGCAGGAAGCCAAACGCCGATCCGTCCTTACCCCCACCGGTGGCCACGAACTTCTGCAGGTAGTCACGCGCCTTCTCCTTCTGCTCGTTGGCGTGCGATTCCTCATACCATTCGGCGTAGGTCATGCCGCAGTTGTACAGGGCATCGAATAGTCCGCTGTCCGAGTCGAGCGCCTTCTTGAACTCAGACACAGCTTGCTCGTACCGCTTGAGTGACTTGAGCGCCACACCATGGAGGTTGTAGCACTCAGCGCTGTTCTCGTTGGCCCGCACGCATTCCGCAAGGACCTGCTCGGCTTCCTTGTCCGCATCGAAGTCCAGATAGAGCCGGCCAAGAGCGATGAACGGCTTGTCCATCCGGGGATTGAGATCGATGGCGTTGCGCAGAGCCAAGTCTGCCTCCTTGGGACGCTCTTGATAGACGTACACCAGCCCAAGACGCCACTGGGCTTTGAAGAGCTTGGGGTCCAGCTCGGTCGCCTTCTTGAGCGAAGTCTCCGCCTTGTCCAGGTGCTTCGCCTCAAGATAGGCCTC
>PMJE01000555.1 GCA_003157315.1 Myxococcales bacterium
CGCTATTTGTTGGGCGGCCACAACATGAGCTTCGCCGAGTACTTCGACCGCATCGAACGGGCAAGCAAGGAGTACCACCTGCGGCTGAAGGCGCGCGGCCGCTGGTCGGTGCTGGCCGCCCAGGTGCAGTCGGCCCTCTTCAAGGCGGTCGGCCGCACCAGTCCGATCGAGCCGGCCAGTGTCGACATGGCCACCTACTTCTGGTACTTCGACAGCGCCAAGGCGAAAAGCGAGCTGGGCTTCGCCCCGCGCGAGGCGAGCGACACCATTTTCGATACGATTCGATACATTCGCGAGAATGCGCTGGGCAAGGGGGCGTTTGCGAAATAGCTGAGAGGCCTTGTCCGCTCGATGCTCAGTACGCCTATTGGACTGTGAAGCCGTACGCTTTCCCGTCTTTCGTCACCAACCTGAGTAGGGTTTCGTCTTGCCCGCCAACGATGGTGATTTTCCAAAGGTACACGTACGTTCCCTGCTGCCGAAGCTGGCCGAGGTATTCGAGCCTATAGCCCTTGCGCAAGGGCGCAGTGTACAGGCCGCAAATGCCTTCGAATTGCTGCCGACTGAGATTGGTCTTGAGGTGATCATCCGCGTCGGTCAGAAAATCATCGTAGGATTGCGCCTTGACAGCCTCAATCATCTTGACCAGGACGCGTTCCGCCCCAGTCGGCGCCACGGGAGCAGCCAAGGCGGGCTTCCCCGGCGCAAGCGTCAGGCAAAGCGCGCCGGCGACAAGACAGGTCATTAGGTTGCGCATGGACATGGTTCATTTCTCCTTTTCTCTGGTTTGCGGATCGTCGATGAAGAAGCCGGCCACCTGCCAGCCGTCCGTGAACATGCTGACGAGAGCATCATCGCCACCGTCGGCAAATTCGAGGCGAAAAAGCCAGAGCGTGCCCCCTGGCCGTCGGAGGCTACCGAGCGAGGTGGGCTGAAAGCCGGTAGCCAGGCGCGCTCCCAGGTTGGTGCTGAGTCGGCGAAACATGGCGGGCTGGACCGCGGCCTTGAAGACGGCCGAACCCTTGGCCACAAAGTCATCGTAAGTGTTGCCCTGAATGGCCTGCAACAACTCCGCAAGCAGTGAACTTGCGTCGGCTTGTCCCGGTCCCGCACTAGGCTGTGCCTCGGGTTCGCGTGGCGATGGGGCGAATGCAGGGAGATTGAGCCGAATCGCTCTCTGCGCCCCTGAGACCGCTTGCGTGGCCACGTCCTCCGCCGCTGCATGGCCCGCCTGAAGTGGCGATCCACGATGGCGAGACACGATGGCGCTGACCATCACGATGACGCTCACCATGAAAGCCACAGCCGTGGCGATGGTAACTGGGCGAAGGTCAGAGATCCTCGTCTTCACAGGGCGAGGGTGAGGACGTGGGCCTTCCCGGCTAGGCCCCATGGCTGCCGGCCGTGGGAGCAGCGGCAACAGGGCGGCCACCCAATTCTTGCGGACTTCGCCGTAGCGGGCGTCCAGCCGTCGCCGTACGCGATCAATCCCTTCCTTGATCCGCCAGCGAACTGTCCCGTCGGGTATGCGCAAGCCGCACGCGATATCCGCCGATGAGGCGCCGTGAAAAAAGCGAAGCACGATGGTCTGACGGAAAGGCTCCTCGAGTCCTGCCACCACCTCGGCCACGGCGCGATGGATCTGGGCATCGCCAATAAGCTCCTCGGGGCTTGCGACCGTGCCGATGTCTGCAGCCGCCGCGGCCAACTCGCGACGCTCGCGACGGTCCGAGCTTCGCCAACGGTCGATCGCCAGATTGCGCGCTACCCGGGCCAACCAGGGACGGCCGGTGTTCTCGGCGGGGTGCTGCCAGGCCGCGACTAGGGTCTCCTGAACGATGTCCTCGGCCGCGTCCCGGTCCTTCAGCAGCGCCACGGCAAAGCGTCGCAGCCATCCCGCATGCAGCAGGAGGTCTTCTGTGCTTGCTGTGGCGCTGGCCTTCATGACCTAGAAGACGTCACCGCGATGGAAAGCGTTGGCGATTGATTGGACCACAACATGGGACGCATTCAAGCGCAGAGCGTAGGCAAGTTGGCTTCTGTCCGATAGCCATCGTTGCTCGCTCTAGCGCATGATGAAAATGAGGTGGCTCGGCGCAAGCTCGCCGCGACTGACGCTGAGATTGACCGGCTCGTCTACGACTTGTACGGCTTGACCGACGATGAGATCAGACTGGTCGAGGAAGAACCGCAGGTGTGATTCAGCCATGAACGGCCTGGCGAGCTACCGCTGGCTCGGCGCTCTCAACAGTCGGGGGCCGTGACCGTATTTCACGCGTGGTACAGCCCGCGTGGCGTGAGCACCACGGGATCGCCAGGGCGGAAGGGCGGGTAGTCGGCGTACCGGAAGGACTGGTAGCCGCCGTCCTTGAAACGGACCCACACTTCGTAGCCTCTCTGCTCAGACGACTCCGAGCTTGCTGCGGCACCCACGGCGGCGCCGCCCATCGCGCCGAACAGCGCGCCTGGGCCACGGCCACCGCCCAGGATGCTGCCGATGATGGCTCCCGCAAGCGCGCCGCCTGCAGGATCGCCCTCGCGACGCTGAATGACCTCGCGAACATTCGTGACGGTGCCGTAGCGCACCCATGCTGGCGGGCCTTGGGCCTGGCCACGATCAGAATAGGCAGCGTCTTCCGTAGCACATGCCGGCATCACAGCAACCAAGAGAACCAAAGCGATGCGACGAAGAGTTTTCATGGCAAACCCTCGATGCGTTTGTAAGCTTAACCCCGGCCGGGTCACTTCCCGCAGCATCTTCCACGTGAATTGTACCGCCGCCGAAATTGCTTTCCACCCCCAACCTGGGCGACCATAGGCACCATGCTGCGTCTTTTGCCAGCCGCTGTCATTTTGCTGTCCAGCCAACTCGCATGGGCTGGGTCGCGCGTGGCGGTGCAGCCGTTCAGCGGTCCCGACCCGGACAGCAGGCTGGTGCGCCATCATGTGGCGCGCATCGTGGCCAACCACGGCTTTGCCGTGTTGACCTCAATTCCCGCCGTGTCGGGCACAGGACAGTATCCTCAGATTGCGCGCGACCGCGAGCTGAAGGCATTCGTCGTTGCCGATATCGAGCAGAAGGGCAAGCGGCTGGCCATGACGTTTCTTGTCTGGCAGGGCATCGACGGCTCAGTGGTGGGGCGCTGGGAGATGGCGGCGTACCGGGAAAAGCTGGCGGGTGTATTGAAGAAGGAGTTTTGGAGACGGCTCGGGCCCGCCATTGCCAAGGCACTGGCGCCGCCTTCCAACCACTTGGCCCCTGCGCCGCCCATGCGCATCGACGCCAGCACGCCCCACGACAGCGAGATACAAGGCGTGGCCTGGCGGAGGCGGTAGTTACCTTTTTCGCACAGAGGCACAGAGGGCACAGAGATCGGATGAGAAGAAAGGATTTGGACTGTGCTGTATCCAACCCATCCCTCTCTCCTCCGCCTCTGTGGCCTCTGTGTCTCTGTGAGAAACAGCTAACTCAAACGTTCTCGTAGCTCTGGAACAGCCGGCCCCAGGAGGTGTCGCGTTTCCAGTTCTCGAAGGTCTTCTTGTCCCTAAGCGGCCAGCGATAGTAGTCGTGATAGGCCTCGCTGGCGGCCACGAACACGTTGACCAGAGGGGTGTGGAAGAAGAGCTTCTGGNNGGCCTTGAGCGGCCCGAACCAAATGAAGTCGCCGGCCATGCTGGCCAGGTTGTCGCCCACCTTGAAACCCCAACTCTCGTGTGAAATATCGTCGCCCACGATCTCGATGTCGCGCGGGTCGCCCACGCCCAAGCCGTCTTGGTGGGCCACACTGATGTATTCCAGCGACATGGGGTCGAAGCCCATCATCTTGGCGGACACGGCGTCGATGGCGACCTGATCCGCGCTGGCCAGCATATAGTCCTTGATCACGGGGATCATGGTGCGCGGCCCAGGGCCGTTGCCGGCGGTGGTGCAGTCCATGATCGCGAAGATGCCGGTATGGATCTCTTTCTGGATGGCGAGCAGATCCACCAGGGTGCGGTGAATCCAACTGTGGGTGTAGTGGCGGTGGGTGGCCAGCAGGCCGCCAAAGGCGTTCTTCATCGCGCCGGTTGTCGTAGTGTAGATGTGGCACTTGGCCGTGGGCAGATGCACGATGTTCTTGCCCAGGAAATAGTCGGGGATGCGAATCCCGTCGGGGAAGATGCGTGGCAAGACATGCATGCGCGCCTTGGGCTTGTACTCGACCCAGCGCATGTCGCTTTCCTTGAAGTTGTAGAGAACCGGCACGCCNNAGCGGCACGTAGTGATTCAGGTCCTCGCCCTTGAAGGCGTTGGTCACCACGGTCTTGTTTTGCACGCAGGTGATGTCGGCGTAGCCAGCGGCCTGCAGGGCCTTGATGGTTCCTTCCATCTGCCAGGGCGTGGTATTGGCGCCCGGGAACGGGTAGTGCCACGAGATGTTGTCTTTGAGGATAGTGGTCTTGCCCGCCGCCAGCGCCTGCTTCATTCCCGCCAGCTCACACAGGCGCTCAATGTCGCTCAGTATGGTTGCGGGCGTGCACTTGAGGACTGCGACTTTGGCTTTGGCCATGGATTTTTCCCTACCGTAACTGATACCAGGTCACCGCCCGCGCCGCTAGGTGGCTGGTGTCAAACGTTTTCGGCATAAGCCGTGCCAGAAGAAACCGATCAATATCGATCACTTGCGAGGACGACTTTTCGGAAAAAGGCGTTCGACACCAGCCACCTAGTGCTCGTCGCCCGCGGTCGTGGCCGCCATCACCTGAAATGAAAAAGGCCCCCTGGTCGAGCCAGGAGGCCTTTGGAACTTCGTG
>PMJE01000657.1 GCA_003157315.1 Myxococcales bacterium
ATCCAAACCCGACGAAGAAACCCGACGGCCCGGCCGGGTGAGCGCGCACATAGGCCATCAGCTCGTCGTAGTAGCCGCCCCCGTATCCGACACGGCCACCGCGCGCGTCGAAGGCTAGGCCCGGGACCATGAAAACATCAATGTCATGAGGTGCCATCTCGGGACAGCCAGGCCCAGGCTCAAGCAGCCCGAAAATGCCGAACACCAGCTCAGATGGACCTTCGACCCGATGAAAACGCAAGCGAGGCGGCAGCAGCTCAGCACTCACGCGTGGCAGAACCACGGCTATACCGCGGCGACGCAGCCCCTCGATGGCGCGCGAAGTATCGATCTCGGCGCGGGTGGACACAAAGGCCGCCACTGCGCGGGCGGCTGACACCTCAGGCAGGTCGAGCAGAAGATCGGTCGCGGCCTGCGCGCAGCGTGCACGCTCATCGACAGACAGCTCCTCGCGCCGGCTGGCCATGACCCGCCGGAGTGCCCGCTTCTCGTCGCGCAGCCAAAGATCAGCCGGGCACATCAACCCCGACAGCTCGTTCCCGACCACGCAACCCAGCCCGGCGCAGATTAGCCCTGCAACGGCCTAGCGTCGCTGGGGCGTTAAGAACGAGGCCATCGCCTCGAGGAAGTGGGGTTTTGGTTCTGTCCATCTATGAAGGCGTCCGCCACTGGGCGGGCGTTCTTGTGTGCTGGGTGGTCCCACTATACCGCAAGAAGGGCCGCGCCAGCATTTCCGGCTATCGAACGCAGAATCTGTCAGATCCGCGCTCGGCTCTCGACCAAATGAAGCAGTGCGCGACTCCTCTCTCGAATCCGTTTCTTCAGATCTGCAAGTGCGCGACGCTCCTTGAACAGCTCCTCGGTTATCTGCAGAGCTGCCAGCACTACCAGCGACTGGGTGTCCGCGGTGCGGGTCTGCTTTTGTAGCTCCTTCATGCGGCTGTCCACGTAGCCAGCCATGTCGCGCATCACGCGCTCATCCTCATCACCACGCAGCGCAAAACGCTGCCCACCAATCTGAACGGTCACAGGCGTCTTCATTCTGGTCCCCCAGGTATTCTAGCGCCGACCAGCCGGGGTAGGATAGCCCTGGCCCTGGTTCAGGGCTCGGATCTCAAGAAGCGGGCAGGCTCTGTCCGTCATCGGCCTGCCAGGCCAGGCCGATGGACGACAGCACGACCCGGTCCTCGAAGCTGACATCCATGAACCGGATTCCCATGCCGCCGGTTCGCGGCGCCTCGCTCACCCAGCGGACCTCACCACGCAGGTGAATTGGGTCCGCTCGCCAGGGAACATTGATCGAAACCCGCACCGACTCCCCGGTGGCATCCAGATAGTCGGAGCAAAAGAACACGCCGTCGGGGCTCAAGTCAGTGACCACCCCGTCGATGGTCAAGCGCTCGCTCACGTATCGAGCGGCCACCTGAACTCTCATACGCACCGCACGCCTCATCTCGCGCATCTGTCCAGGGGAGTTTGGCATCGTTCTTCAGAGCCCAGTGCTGCAACCTCGACAGTCAATCAGCATCGCGTCCGTGTCAATTTTCTTGCGCAAAGCTAGCGCGGTCGCAACCTAGCACATTCGATGCTATCGGGAAGTCACGAGATTCCTTGAGGTGGACCCGTGGCCGCCAGCACGACGCCGCACCGCGCTGGCAGCGTTTTTCCAACCTGCGCTGGCCTGCGCCCATGCTACAACTTGCCGCCCGGTCCAGCTGACCGGAGAAAGGAACCTCATCGCGTTCTCGTTCGGGCCCATAGCTCAATTGGCAGAGCTGCGGACTTTTAATCCGTAGGTCGCAGGTTCAATTCCTGCTGGGCCCACAGCCCTTCACCTCGCCCTCTGCAGCCCACCCATCCCTGACCCCATCGTCTAGTCCGGCCTAGGACAATGGCCCTTCAAGCCATGAACACGGGTTCGAATCCCGTTGGGGTCGCACACGGACCTGCACCCGCTCCACGTCAGCTCAGTCAGACCAGCACCCCGCGATCTGCGTCTCGTTCCACCACACCATCGTCGCGCGGCGAACCATCGTCCGGCAGTAGGAGTGCAGCGATTCGCTCGCGCGTGAGCACGTCGGGGTCCATCCTTCCCAGCGGATTCCGGCTATCAGCTGGCACCAGAGCGAGCTCCAGAGAGTCGGGATCGTCGAAAGGAGCGTCGCCAATGTTCCAGTCGCTCCGCGGGCGCTCTTTCCTGCACAACGGTGTGTCGGACTCGCTAGCAAGAACGTCGCTCACGTTCCAGCCGTTGCTCCGGCGTTCCGTCCGCCATGGATCGTCTTCGTCGCGACAAGTGATCACGCAGGCTTCATGCAGGATTTTCATGCCTGATCCATACTCCGACTGCAAATAATCGTCGGCGCCATCTCGGCAACATTTACGTGGCGCGTCTGTGACACGGGCATGGGCTAGATGTGGCTCTGGGGACCACTGCGCGGCGCCCTGCGCCGAGTTCAATGCGCCCGTTGCGCAAGAGTTTTCCATCACGTCACCTGTTCGTTGACCCCGAACACAGCTGAAGAAGATCACCGCTTACAAAGATCGCGGCCAGTCGGGGCGATGGCATCGCCTGGCAGGTCGAGCAGCGAGGCCAGCGTGCGGGTGAAGGCATCGAAACGCAGCGGTTCGGTGATCAGCGTGCCCGCGGGCATACGGCCGGGCGCCCGCAGATAGAGCGGTACGCTGCGGTCGAAGCGGCGGGGTGAACCGTGGTTGCTGCCCAGACCTGGATCAAGCTCGGCATCGAAGAAGTCATCCTGGCCCAGCTCGATAAAGAGGTCAGCGGCTACGCCGACGGGCAGCGAGCGACACAAGAGATCGTCTGCGCGATCCGGGGAACAGGTACGCGCAACCTGACGCACGTCCAGTACGTTGCGCACGCCGAACTCCGCGCCCAGTATCGCACGGGCCACGCTGACCAGTCGCGGGCGATCCACCGCTGCCGACAACTTGCTCAGGTAGACAAAGGGGCCAGCCACGCCCGCAACCCAAGGCCCGGGACGGCCAAACTCACGGGTCAAAGCATCGTCCAAGACTTCGCGCACCGTGTGCCCGGCCGCTGGCGAGCCAGCCTTGGCAGCTCCGCGCAGGCGTCGCGTGGGGGCACAGGGTCGTTGCCAGAAATCTGGGCTGGCGCACCAGGAGCGCTCGGACGGCGCCAACTCGGGCAACGGGTTGATGCCGTGATCGCCGGTGAGNNGGTCGAGCCGCAGCAGCTCGTCCCACGCTTCCCAGGACTGCGGCCCAAAGAGATGGCCAATGTAGTCGTTGGCGGAGAGTGACAGCGCGAGAAGGATCGGATTGGAAGAATTCGTCGGATCCCCTATCGCTGCCTCCGCCAGCCCGAGTACGAGGTCGTCACCGAAGGGCGTGGAGCGCAGGGCCTCCGCCGATGGAACCGCGTGAGGGAAGTGATTCCCGAGAATGTGCGTCGATTCGCCTGCGTGCTCGTCATTGGGGTAGGCATGTCGTGCGACCCACGCATGCTCCTCCCCTTCCAGGGTCCAAGGTTTTTGCAGCAGTTTGGCCAAAGCCCCGCCGCCTCCGGCGTTTGCCGCCCATTCCGGCAATCGCCCGTCCCTGGCAAACGGAGTTGAACTGACCATGCGGGCCGACTTGGTGTCGAGCCACAACACCAGATCGGGATTGCGTCCGCCGCCAAACAACGCGCCACGATCCTTGAGCGAGAAACTGAATACCCGTCCATCCGGATGGGCTGCGTGCCACAGGTCAGCAACTGTGGCCACGTCCGAACGGAGAGCTGCCAGTGAACTGCCTTCGCCCTGCACGGACACGCCGTCGGCCGCAATCAGACGCGTGTCACGATCGCGAAGGATCGATACCGTGTCGACGTCACCCGGCCGAAGAATCTCGTTTGAATAGATTCCGGTCTCACGCGGCACTCGCCCGGTGTACAGCGCCGCATGCCCGGGCGCGGTCTCGGTAACCGCATGCTGGAACTCCATTTCGCGCCCATAGAGTCCCTCACGGCGGAGCCGAGCAAAGCCGCCGTTCGCGGGCAACTCCTGCGCCCGCTCTGCCATCACCCACGCCGCCAGCTGATCCACCACGATCGCCACCACCACGCGATAGCCTGTCCCGATTGCCGGGCCAGTGGAAACCACCGCACGCGTGGCATGGCACGTGGACAGGACCGGCAGGGCAAGAGCGAGTGTGAGAAACCCAGATCTGCTCATTGCATTGGACCCGGAACCCTTCCCGTGGAGGGAGCGTCTGGCGAATTCGCAAGGCAGTCCATTGCGGCGGGTCGCTTTGAGTTGTCCTGGACAAGCTCGCTGCCAGCGCGACGAAATGCCCATGCCGGCGGCGGTGTCCCATCAGCGGCGAAAGGAACGAAGCCACAGCGGCCAAGCAACAAGAAGAAGCGCGTCCCAATCCCAGGTGCACGGCATGCGTTTGGCTCGAAATCGCTGCGAAAGCTGCCGCAGATGACGAAGTCAAAGCCTGGCAAGCGGGGTGACGCGTGATCCGCCACCATGCTCCACACCGCGGATGGCTCATCGAGCGCGATCACCCGGAACCCTTTGGCGCGAAGCACTCGGCTCATCCAGCGTCGGGCTTCTGCGTCCTGTAGCGCGACCAAGATCCGCGAAGACGGCTGGACATCGACAGTTCGGCCGCCGTTGTCGTTGAATGCGCGGGTGTTGAAATCTCCGCATGCGATGGAGGTGGGTGTGAAAGTCGAGGTCGCCATGGATCTGGTCCTTTCGCTCGACCAAGTATTGGCCAACTCCCTAGTCACGGTCGTGGCACCTCGGTGACAAGTCGGAAAAGAAACCGGGTTGGCGTCCTCCACCTTGCTCTGGTGGCGAGGGCGAAAGCGTCCGAACCGGGTTTCGCAAATGTCGCGCAACGGTGACGCTGTGTTCACGGAGACCCCGCTATGTTGGG
>PMJE01000369.1:0-134 GCA_003157315.1 Myxococcales bacterium
ACACTTCCTCTTGCCTCCGGGCAAACCGGTGTACTTCCAGGCGCTCGACGGGGATGGCGCCGTCGTGCAGTCCATGATGTCGTCCGCCTACGCTGTGCCCGGCGCGACTCGGATCACCTGCCAGGGCTGCCATG
>PMJE01000369.1:247-477 GCA_003157315.1 Myxococcales bacterium
CCCTACCTCAGCTACTACAACTTCGACTACTCCTGGGGCCCCGTGGTGACAACGCCGGGTAACTTCGGCGCGCGCATATCCAAGCTCTACCCCCTGCTCAAGGGCGGCCACCAGGGGGTGACGCTCTCAGATGCGGACCTTCGGGCAATCACGGCGTGGCTGGATCTGAACTCCGACATGTACTCGGACGACGTGAAGCGGGATGCTCAGGCAAGCGGGCAGGCCGTGAC
>PMJE01000369.1:486-3461 GCA_003157315.1 Myxococcales bacterium
CGTCGCGGGCGCGAATCTGCGTGCTGCTGCCGAGACGATTGCGCGACAACCGGCGCGAGGGCTGGAACCGCCAACGGGACATTCGCTGCTTTGCTGTTGTCGGCCCCTGCCAGGCTGGGCGCCAAAGCCGGATGGTAAACCAGCATCAACTCCCGGGCGATGAGCACGAAAACCACGAGAGTAGCGACCGACATCCAAGTGTATTGTTCGTCGAGTCCGTTGGGCATGCTGAAGTTCGTGACGAAAGAACTTTGCCTGAGCGAGGCCGGCATTAGGGCTTTCAGCCAGTTCGGCATGCGGGTGATGGGCGCCCAACCCAAGAACTCGGTCAGTGCAGTCAGCCACAACATCCACTCGCCCGCACGCGGAACTACCGCGTACAGCAAGGCGGGAATAATGAGAAAGGCGTAGTAATAGCAAGTCAGTTCAGAGCCNNAGCACCAAGTAGCAAAACACCAGCGACGCGTACAGCGGCAGGGCTTCGTGGAATGCCTTGAGGCGCGCCTGTTTCCAGCGCAGCCAGGGATCCACCATGGCCGGGGTGTTCATGCGATTGGCCGCCTCGGCGGGCCGGAAGTTGAGCACGGTGCGCAGCCCCATGTAGTTGGTCAGCGGCGTCTCCGAGTGCTTGGCGGTATTGCGCAGGAATTCGGGGTAGATGCTTGGGCTGCCGGTTACCGCGAAACTGGCTGGCACCAGCACAGCCACCGCCACGGCGCCACCCATAATTAGCCGGACAAAGCGACGATCCCACTGGCGCGTCTTCACGTAGTGGTAGCCCAGCGCAATCAGTGGCGCCACGAACATGAACCCGGGGAAGATGCGCAGAAGCGCGGCGTACGCAATCGCGGCACCCGCCCAGAACGGCCGTTCCTTCTTCATCAGGCACACGCCCACGCCCATCCAGAACAGCCAGTCCCAGCGCAGAAACGAGCCGCCAATCCAGTACCAACGTGATGGGAAATTGGTGGCAAATACGATAAGGGCGACAGACACCGCGCGCCAGCCGAACGCCCACCACATGAGCAGCGCCATGATTGAGATCATGATGACGTCAAGGCTGTCGAGCATTAGCACGTCGAGCCGGCTGGCGGGCGCCAGGTTGGACAGCAGGGTGCCCATGATCGCCCACACCGGCGTGCCATTGAACCCGTGATCGGTCTGGGCATCATCCCACCGGCGCGGGTTTTCCAGCGTGCGGAAATACGCCAGATCATTCTTGAACGATTGCCAGCGCGCATCGGTGAAGTGCTGCTTGCAGCGCTCGGGATGGGCGAGAATATCGTCGGTCTTCTCCACCACGTTGGTGCGCAGGTTGGTCATCTTGCGCAGCTCGACCCGGCGGCGCAGGCCCGGCTCTTCGGAATCCGCGGTAGCCACGCATTCATACAGGCGCTCGTAGTGCAGTTCTTTGAAATACTTCGATCCGATGTAGTAGTGGAAAGTGTCCCAGCCGTGCACGAAGTTGGGGAAATGCCAGAAACCGAAATTGAAAAAGGTCAAGAAGGCCAGCACCCCCATCACCCCGAGGAGAATCCGGCGCAGACGGAGCTTGAAGGCGGCCATGCCCAGACCGACCAGTCGGCGTTCCCACCACAGCAGGATCGCGCCCAACATGGCGAAAATCATCTCCCAGCGGGCACTGGCGTCGTTGTTCCAATAGTCGAGGAAGTTCTTGGGCGCCGTGGCTGCCGGCGCATCCATGACCTTGAATTGCGGCGGAAACGGGGTAGGCGTCTGGCAGAAAGCCGCGACCTCGGAGACTGAGTAGAAACCGTCGCCTTTGCCCTCGCCCACCCGCAAGAAGCGCGCGGCCATGCCGCCCACATCGAGAGTACGCATGCGCAGCCCGTGTCCGGTGACCGGGTCGATCTGCCCCATCAGCTTGTAGTCCTTGCCGTCGAGGGATCCCCAGATATTGTAGGTGTCGTTGGCGTCGGCCTGGATGGCCAGCGAACGCACGCTCACCACCTCGCCCAGATCCCAGGTCGCGGTGGAGGCGCCGGTTTCAAACAGCGCGGCCAAGGCTGCGTCCCACACCGCGCCCTCGGGCGCCACGGTTTCGTCGGTGAGCATGGCACGATCGCGGGCGATCTCCTGCCAAGCTATCGGCAACTTGCCGGCCAGCAGATTGCCCGCAGGACAGGCCGGCACCACCGAGGAGTTTGCTTGCGCGTGGGCCTGCGCCTGGGCGAAGACGGCAAAGATGAGAAGCAGGGTCAGGGAACGGGCGATGCGTGACATAGCCAGGCAGTCTAGCCCTAACCGGGGCGAGACAAAACCTGCACGTGAAGGTGGCTGAATGACGCCGCAGCTTCCCATGAGTCTCGCGTCGATGCGCATGCCAGCAGAAAGGCGGGCCAGCGCCTAGCACTACTGATTGAAATTTGGACCGAGCCGTCGCGTCGTGAGGAGCCCCGGCCGCAACGAGCGACGAGGGAAGATACTCGACGTATCTGACCGAGGAGCGAGGCCGCGGACGGGGCCCGCAGCAGCGACGGAGACGGGAGAATTTCAATCAGTAGTGCTAGGCACCCGGACTCGCGAACCATGGATTCCAGACTATCAGCAAAGTGGCTATTGCGTGTATGATCAACGCCTGTACCAGGCCGAGTCTTGCGCCACGCGAGGAGGCTTCAGCGTGAATGCTGTCCAGAAATACTGCGAGGAGGACTCATGACCATCGATTGTGTTCGCGGCCACCGGCCTCGGGCTTTCTTCCTGTCCGCCGCCATCACGCTCGCGGCCTGCTCAAGCTCGTCCCCCACGAATCAGGGTGGCCAGGGCGGGGGCGGAAGCGGGGGGATAGATGCGACCAACTCGGGTGGAAGCACGCCTGACGCCGCCGTCACGAGTACCGGGGGCTCTTCGGCTAGCGTTGGCGGTACGACAGCCAGCACGGGTGGCTCGACCGCGAGTGCGGGCGGCATGACCAGCGCGGGCGGTACGACCAGCGCGGGCGGAACAACGAGGAT
>PMJE01000131.1 GCA_003157315.1 Myxococcales bacterium
CGTATGAACTTTTCTTTGGCCATAGAATCCTCCTGCCGACGAGACTCTTCAAGAACCCCGGGCTTGCGTGGACAGCGCTTCCCGCACCGGTAGAGGCACAGGTGCGTAGCGCAGGAACTGCAAGGTGAACGTGGCCCGCCCTTGGGTCAACGAACGAACATCTGTTGAATAGCCGAACATGGTAGCGAGCGGCACCTCAGCGGAAATCTCCTGAACCCCGCCGCGGGCGTCCATGCCTAGCACACGTCCCCGCCGCGCGGAAAGATTTCCGAGCACTCCACCCACGAATTCGTCCGGGACTAGGACATCGAGCCGCATGAGGGGCTCCAGCAGTACCGGACTAGCGCACCGCGCCGCCTCGGATGCCGCCTGCGCCGAGGCAATCTGAAAAGCCATCTCGTTGGAATCGAGAGGATGGTGCTTGCCGTCGATCAAGGTGACCCGCACGTCGGCAAGACCATAGCCGCCCAGAATCCCGCGCTCGAGCGCAGTGCGCGCACCCTTTTCGACCGCGGCGACGAAATCCCGCGGTACCGCGCCGGCCGAAGCCTGGTTGACGAACAGGATGCCGCGACCGTCAGGCCACGGCTCGACCCTGAGTCTCACCTGTGCGAACAATCCCCGCCCGCCGACCTGGTGAATGCAGGACCCTTCGGCCTCGGCCATCTGAGTGATCATCTCGCGGTATGCGACAGACGGACGCCCCACCTTGGCCTCCACTTCATACTCACGCACCAACCGGTCGACAATGATCTCGAGGTGCAGCTCTCCCATGCCGGAAATCAGCGTCTGTCCCGTCTCGGGCTCGCTGCGCACGGAGAAGGTCGGATCCTCAACTGCTAACTGCGCCAACGCTTGCGCCAACTTCTGCTGCTGGGCTTCCGAGCGTGCCTCAATCGCCACCGAACAAGTCGGCCGTGGAAAATCGATCAATTCCAAGACGATGGGTGCGCGCAAATCGCACAGCGTGTCCCCGGTGGAAGTCATGCGGAGACCCACGGCAGCGGCAATGTTTCCGCACGACACGCGGCGGATTTCTTCGCGCCGATTGGCGTGCATCCGCAGCAGCCGGCTCACCCGCTCGCGCTTCCCCTTGGTCGCGTTGAACACCGTGGCGCCCGCCTCCACCTGCCCCGAGTAGACGCGAAAGTAGGTCAGTGGCCCGCTCACCACGTCGCTCATGATCTTGAATGCCAGCGCCGAGAAGGGCTCATTGTCCGAGGCGTGGCGCAGGCAGGGCACTCCATCAGGTGCATGGCCGGCCACCGGTGGCATGTCGGCCGGCGACGGAAGGTAGTCGACCACGGCATCGAGCAGCGGCTGGACGCCCTTGTTCTTGAAAGCCGCGCCCAGCAAGACCGGCACAGCCTTGCCCGCGATGGTCACGCGGCGAAGGGCGGCGCGAACCCGGGCAGCCGAGATCTCCACCCCATCCACGTAGAGCGCGAAGATCTCGTCATCGACCTCGCCCAAAGCCTCAATCATCCCCACGCGCGCATCCTTGGCTGGCTTGACCAGCGACGCGGGAATCTCACGATCCAGGAAGGCCGCACCCGTGGTTTCGCCCACCCATTCGAGAGCACGCATGTTGACCAGATCGATCACGCCGGCAAACGAGTCCTCCAGACCCATTGGAATCTGGGTGACCACCGGATGGGCCTTGATGCGGTCGCGCATCTGTTCCACGCAGCGCCCCGGATCTGCCCCGCGGCGATCACACTTGTTGATGAATGCGACACGCGGGACTCGGTACTTGTCGGCTTGACGCCACACTGTCTCCGACTGGGCCTCCACCCCACCCACGGCGCAAAAAACTGCCACCGCACCGTCGAGCACCCGCAGGCATCGCTCGACCTCGACGGTGAAATCCACGTGCCCCGGCGTATCGATGATGTTGACCCGGTGTTCTCGCCAGAAGCAAGTTGTGGCGGCGGCGGTGATGCTGATGCCGCGCTCCTGCTCCTGCTCCATCCAATCCATCACCGCGGTGCCGTCATGGACTTCACCCATGGTTTGCGACACGCCGGTGTAGAACAGGATGCGCTCGGTGGTCGTGGTTTTCCCCGCATCGATATGCGCCATGATCCCGATGTTCCGGGTTTGCGTAATGGGGACTTGCCGAACCACGACTTAACTTGATCCTCCGCGCGCATGCGGATCGCTCAGCGGGCTGTCTGCCCCCGAGCGACCACAAGGTCCGCAGGTTGAAAGGTAGAACGGTCGAGAACTGGTCCGGACCAACTCGGTCGGCTGGAAGGATGTCCCGAAGCACGTCGCTTCGGCCCACCCCTTCAACCCCCTACGAGCCCGAATCTTCTCTTCCTTATATCTAAGCTAACAAACTCTCGTCTCTCTCCTAATCTGGTGCTGCTCTACCATCGGTAGTGCGCAAACGCCTTGTTTGCCTCAGCCATCTTGTGCGTATCCTCGCGCTTCTTGACCGCCGCGCCTTTGTTGGCCGAGGCATCCAACAACTCAGCAGCCAGTTTTTCGCGCATGGTCCGGCCATCGGACCGCTCGCGCGCCGAGTGGATGAGCCAACGCATTCCCAGCGCCAGTGCCCGATCCGGGCGCACGTCGACGGGAACCTGGTAGGTCGCGCCACCCACGCGGCGGGAC
>PMJE01000068.1 GCA_003157315.1 Myxococcales bacterium
AGACGGCGAATCGTCTGGACAGTGCGCTGGCCATCAGTGATCTTGCGCGTGTTGTACTTGAACTCGAACTCGTTTGAGTAGCGAGGAAGGTGCCCCGAACTGACGTGGTGGTGCGTTCCGTCCACTTGCCGACGGAAGTTGCCGAAATACCCCTCGACCGCGTTGGTCGATGCCATTCGTCCCGTGCTACGGTCGCGCCGCACGTATTCCTCTTTCTGGTGGTTGACGGTGTCGTGCGAAGCAAATTCCTGTCCGGGCCACGTACGAAGGTGAGGTTGTTCAGGCCGGCCATCATGTTCGTTGTCATGTATATGTATATACAACGTCATGGCAGGCGTTGCAAGATAAATGTATTGACAATCGGGTAACGCGGTATACATTTTGAATATGGTAGTAAAACCAGGCAAGAAGGAAAAGGCGCGGCGCGAAACGCCTCTCCAGATTCGGCTGACCGAGGAAGAGAAGACGATGTTCTCCGAAGCGGCCGAGCGGGACCACCTCAGCCTGTCAGCGTGGCTGCGGCTGGCAGGGGTCCACGCTATCGAGAACCGGCACAAGCTGGCCGGGTAGCTTTCGGCGCGGGGAATGGCCAAGACGCACGGCGAAACGCGAAATTTGCGGTTTGCGCAATGCGCGGCTTAATTGGAATACCATTTCAGCCGAAACCGTTATAGGAGACGTGTCCATCGGTCACGCTTGATACGCGCGGGCGGTGAGAGCATCCTAATACGTGGGTATCTGCGTTTGAGAGCAACACCATGAATACTCGTGAATACAACTTCTGGTTCGTCTTTAGGCGCGCCGAGGATGTTCCGGGCGAATGGGTGGGCCATTGTCTTGATCTTGACGTCGTGACTCAGGGGACATCCCTGGAGCATGCCTTATCAATGCTGGGAGAGGCGTGCCTTATGACAGTCTGCGATGACATCCGTTCACAGAGAGAGCCGCTAGACCGTCGCGCCCCCCAGTCTTACTGGGACATCATGTACAACATGGTCCAGCATGGCAGATCCGTAGACTTTCACTCGTTGGACGAGAAACGTGTCGGTTTCGTCGCCTGCCAGGTACAGTTCAAGTGTCAGTTTGTGCAGCCCTCTCGTACCCAAGAAATCCCAGAAGGCCAAGGCGCTAGCCCGATCGTCCCTCTCACCTGGGCGGAAGTTACGTCTAAGGCGCAAGACTGCCGCTGCTAGCCCATGCCGGCGCGCCTGTCAGCATTAATACGGGCGCTTGAGATCATGGGAGTGGAAGTCGTTCGGCCTAACGGCGGATCGCATTGGAAGGCCAAGAAGAACGGCAAGACGTATCCCATCGCAGCTCACAATGGCGAGAAAAGCCAGATTGGCGATGAGTACCTGAGAGGTCTTTCCAGGTGTTTCGACCTGGACCTAGATGTCCTGAAGAGCCACCTGTAGGTCCGCGAACGGAACTAGGCGTTAGCGGTTATCCTTCCGCAGCATGCGTCATGTAGTCAATCCCCGAAACTTGACGAAGCGCACTTTGTGGGTTCTTATCCTACATAAACCCACTTTGCCTTCCATCATGAAAGGAGAGGTCGCCATGAACTTGGACCGTCGGTTCGATGATCGTCTGCCTCTGGAGACACTGCTTTGCGCCTACGTCCTGGATCGGCCCCAGCGCGGCCTTGCCGTCGACATCAGCGAGCGAGGGTTGTTCATCAATACCTTGCTCCAGGATCCGAATCCGCCGCGCACGCCGGTGGGTTTGGAATTCAAGCTGCCCGGCATGCCGGAGACCATTTGGGCCGCNNCAGCGGCCTTTGGGCCTGACCTGCGCCCTGGCGCCGGTCAGACAGCCAAGGGCTGAAAGGGCTCCCAGGCAAGCTGGGAACGTACATGGCTGCAGAAGGAGAACAGGCCGGGCGCAAGACGGTTCTTTGGTTGACCTATGGCCTGCCCTGGCCCACTGACCGCGGCTGCTCCATCCGATACTTCAATCTCATTCGTCGGGTGGCGACCCGCTACCGCGTACTGCTCTTCGCCATGCTCGAATCGGCGGATGAAGCCCGCCACCTGCCCCAGCTGGCGCCACTGTGCGAGCGGGTCGAGTGGGCCGCCATGCGTTCCGGCTCGGCAATCGCACGTGCGCGCGACTTTTGCGGACATTTTTCGCGTGGTCGGCCGCTGGTCACCTGGCCGTATTGCTCGCGCGCGCTCGAAACCAAGCTGCGCGACCTGATCAGCACCGGCGCCATAGACATTCTTCAGATTGAGCATTCCTTTCTTGCGCACTTCCGCGACGCCGTGCCCGACGGCTCGGCCTGCCAGACCATCCTCTCGTTCCACAACTTCTGCGAGACCCAGTCGCGCAGCATGCTTGGCATGCAGGTGGGGGCAGTGGAAAAGCTGGGCTTGCTGGTCAGGGCGTTCCTCATGCGCGGCTGGGAGGCCCGCCATGCCGCGCGCTTCGACCGTTGCCTGGTGGTCTCTGAAATCGAGGCCCAACGCCTGCGCGCCGGGGCTACCGGTGCCGCGGTGTCGCTGGTCCCCAACGGTGTGGATACGACGGCCTTGCGCCCTCTGCCCGAGGCCGCAGCCGGCAAGCGCCTGATCTTCGTCGGGCACTTGCG
>PMJE01000139.1:0-14766 GCA_003157315.1 Myxococcales bacterium
GCTTTCGCCCGAGTTGATGGGCGCGATCGTCGCCGAGGCGCTGGCCGCGAGTCGCGCCCGGGCCGGTGCGGTTGTGCTGTACGCGCACCCGGAGGACTTGGCGGCCATCGAGCGCGAACGACCGCGCTGGCTTGCGCGTGTGGCGGCCGAGGTTGAGGTGCGGGTGGTGGCCGACCCGGCGATTGGCCGTCATGGCTGCGTGGTGGAAACCGCGGTCGGTCGTCTCGACGCCCGCCTCGACACCCAACTAGACGCGCTGGAACGGGCCTTGCGGGGTGCGACCGGCGCGTTCGCGTGAGATTGAGCATGGCTGAGTTCGACATCCATCCTGCCCTGGTCGAGTTGGGCGATGCCTTGAAGGCGCTGGACCAGGTCAACCCGCGGCGGTTGGCTGGCCGGGTGACGGAAGTTACCGGCCTAGTCGTGCGCGCCACCATTCCCGGGGTTCGGGTGGGCGAGTTGGTCTTTCTCGACCGAGAGCCGATGCCTGGGCCTGCTCCAGCGGAGCAGCCGCGCCTGCAGGCCGAGGTGGTTGGCTTCCGCGGCGACGAGGTCGTGCTCATGCCGCTAGGAGAGCTGGCGGGGGTTGGTCCAGACGCCGTGGTGAGCCCGACCGGGCGGCCGCTTCGTGTGCGGGTGGGGTCGGGGATTCTGGGGCGCGTGCTGGACGGGCTGGGCGAGCCCTTGGATGGACAAGGACCCATCGCGGGCCCGACCGAGGAATGGGCGGTTGACCGGCCCGCGCCCGACCCGCTCACCCGGCGGCGGGTAGCCAAGCCGCTTGCCCTCGGGGTGCGCGCCATCGACGCCTTCCTGACCGTGGGTGAGGGGCAACGGGTTGGGCTTTTTTCCGGCTCAGGCGTCGGCAAGTCGATGCTGCTCGGCCAAATCGCGCGCCAGACCGAGGCTGACGTCAATGTGATCGCCCTGGTGGGCGAGCGCGGTCGCGAGGTGAGCGAGTTCATCGAGGACGCGCTCGGGCCCGAGGGGCGCGCTCGCTCAGTGGTGATCTGTGCCACCAGCGACACGCCCAGCTTGGTGCGGCTCAAGTCGGCGTTCGTGGCCACTGCAGTGGCCGAGTGGTTCCGCGACCGCGGCCGGCGCGTGCTGCTCATGATGGATTCGCTCACCCGCTTTGCTCGCGCGCAACGCGAGGTGGGCCTGGCCGCGGGCGAGCCGCCCGCCCGACAAGGATTTCCCCCCAGCGTGTTCGCCCTGCTGCCGCGTTTGCTCGAGCGCACGGGCAACTCGCATGTCGGATCCATCACCGCGCTCTACGCTGTGCTGGTGTCGGGCGACGACATGGACGAGCCCATCGCCGACGAGGTGCGCGGCATTCTCGATGGGCACATCGTGCTTTCGCGCGAGCTGTCCGACCGCAACCACTGGCCAGCCATCGATGTGCTGCCCTCGCTGTCGCGGGTGATGAACGCGGTGGTGGATGAAAAGCAGCGCCAGGCCGCCGGGCGCGTGCGCGAGTTGATGGCGGCGTACGAGCAGAAGCGTGACCTCATCGCTCTCGGTGCCTACAAACCCGGCAGTGACGTGCGCACCGACGAGGCCATCGCCGCGATGGATGCCATCAACGCTTTCTTGCGCCAGGGAACCCACGAGGTGTCGTCATTCGCAGAGACGCGCAAGCGGCTGCTGGCCCTGGTGTAGAACTGACAAGAGGAGAACGACATGAGTGACTGCCTGTTCTGCAAGATTCGCGACGGCCAGATCCCCGCGGCCATTACGTTTCGCGACGACGATGTGTTGGCGTTCAAGGACATCAGCCCCAAGGCGCCCTTTCATCAACTCGTCATCCCGATTCGCCACTTGGCTAGCCTGGCCACCGCCAGCACCGAGGATGCTGCGCTGTTGGGCAAGCTGATGCTGGTGGGCGCGCGTCTGGCGCGCGAGTCAGGCCAGGCCGAGGGCGGATTCCGGGTCGTGATGAACGCAGGCGCCGACGCGGGACAATCGGTGTTGCATGTGCATTTGCATGTCTTGGCCGGGCGCCCGCTCGCCTGGCCACCAGGGTAGGGACCTCTACTCTTCGATTGGCCGACGGCCGACGATCCGACCCGCTGGCTGTGCCGTCGCTGCGCTCCGGTGCTCACATACNNCGGGCCGGCTTGTCGGCCGGGTCATGGAGGCGAATCTGGGAGGGACTGTTCAGCCCGCAGGGCGCTAGCGAGCCAGGGCTATCAGCGGTGAACTGTTGCAGATCCAGACGTCAACCACGCCGCAGGGTCTCCCGAACTTCGTCCAGCGTCTCCTGGAAGGGTGAGACGCCAGCGTCGCTCAGAGCCTGCATGAAGTCGGCACGGCTCAGGCGTGCGATCTCCGCACCCTGGCCCTGGCTGATCAGGCCCTTCGCGTACCAGATGGTAGCAGCGGCCACACGCATCTCATCAGCCACCTCGCCGGGCGACTTGTGCATCGTGCTGAAGACGTCATCAGGCAACGCTATTTGGACTGTCGTCATGACCGCTCTTTGGGTACAAGCCTAGCAGGTGGCGGATCGGGGGCATGTGGCTGCAGCTCGCGAAGCTGGCACCGGGTAGTTTGCCCGGAGGATCGCTCGCGGCCTTGGGTCACGCAGCTTTGCGTCGCGCACAGATGGCGTACGTATAGTCTTTGAGATACTATACGTACATGCACAAGCTAACCCTTAGCGTGGACGAGAAGGTCGTTGGGCGGGCCAAACGCTATGCTGCCCGGCACGGCACGTCGGTCTCGCGGATGGTCGAGCGGTATCTCGGCCTCGTGGTTGCGCCAAAGGAGACGGCCGAGGAGGATCCCCCGGTCCTGCGCATGCTGCGGGGAGCGGCCAAGGGTGTTTCCCACGAGGAATTCGGACGCCATCTGCAGAGGAAATACCGGTGAAACGACTGTTGCTTGACCTGAATATCGTGCTTGACGTGGTCTTGGACCGGGCCGAAGCGGCCAGCGCGGCGCGACTGTGGGCTGCCCTGGAGCGGGGAAAGGGCCGGGGGTTCGTCCCCGCTCATGGAGTAACCACCATCTTCTACTTGGTTTCTCGCGCCCAAGGTGCCGGTTTTGCCCGACGAGCCACCGACGGAATACTGCGCACGTTTGCCGTAGCGCCGGTGGATGAGAAGGTTCTGCGGCGTGCTTTGTCTCTCGGCTGGGCTGACTTTGAAGACGCTGTCTGTGCGTCGGCAGCAGAGATGTGCGGCTGTGATGCCATCGTGACCCGCGACACGAAGGGCTTCGTCGACTCGCCGGTTCGGATCATCGATCCTCCAACAGCCCTTGCCTGGCTGACTACATCCTGATATCGACCAGCGTCTTCTTGCGCAGCTCGCCGAGGAAGTTCTTGGTTTGCCGTTCCATCTCGCGCTGGCGCAATTGACCGCGGATCTGGTCGCGCACCTCGGCCAGGGGCTTAGGATCCTGCGCGCGGCGGCCCACCAGCTTGATGACGTGGAAGCCGCGATCGGCGCGGACCGGGCCGCGCACCTGGTCGACCTTCATGGAGAAGACCAGCTCCTCGATCGGCTTGGGCAGGATGTCCTTGCCGAACCAACCTAGATCGCCGCCCTCGGCGCGGGTGGCGGGATCCTCGGAATATTCACGCGCCAGCTTGCCGAAATCCTCGCCTGATTGCGCCCGCTGCAGCAGAAGCTGGGCCTGCTTTTCCTTGTCCTGCGCCGTAGCTGCGTCGGCGCCCTCGGGGATGGCCAGGAAGATGTGGCTGGCGCGCACCTGTATGTTGGCCGCCTGCATGTGGCGCTCGTAGTAGGTCTGCACGTCGGCGTCGCTCACGCTAATCTTCGAGCCCACCGCGATGTTGATGATCCGATACCTCAAGATCTCGCGTTTGGTGTTCTGGCGGTAGGTGGCGAGGGTCAAGCCCTGCTTGTGCAGTTCCTCGCGCAACTGGGTATCGTCGAGGTTGTAGTCCTTCTTGATCTGTTCAATCGAGCGGTCGATTTCTTCGCTGCTGACCGAAACCTTGAGATCAGACGCTTCCTGCAGCAAGAGTTGCTCGTCCACCATGCGTTCGAGGATCTGACGGCGCAAGGCCGAGGCACGCGCGGCTCGCTGGCCGGGATTGGAAATAGCGGCGATATCGGCCATCATGGGCGCGGCCCGTTCCTCGACCTCGCTCTGCAGAATGATGTCGCTGCCGACCAAGGCGACGATCTTTTCGACCACGCGCGCGTGGCCGATTGAGGGATGCAACAACAGAAAGACGGCAAGCCACAGCTTGGTCATACGCATAGCAGGGAATTCCTAGGGTTTGGCGGTGGACGCCCCGGTCGGCGCAGGAATGGCGACCGGCGGTCTGGCAGAGGGTGGGCCGCCATCCGGGGTTGAGGGCATGGCGAGCTTGGCCAGCTCTTGCTCGTAGATCTCCACGCGGATCGACTTGCGCGCCTCTTCCACCAGCTCACGTTTCTTCTGGGCCCGCATCTGATCGAGGAGTCGCCTTTGGATGTCGCCCTTCACTTCAGCCAATGGTCGTGTCAGCTCCGCCCGACGCTCGGTCAACTTGAGGATGTGAAAGCCCTTGTCCGACGCGATAGGCCCCGCCACGTCGTTGACCTGAGCCATGGCAAAGGCGGCCTCGACCAGAGCCTTGGGCTCGCGCGTGGTCCTGCGGTCGAAGAAGGTCAAGTCGCCCGCGCGCGGCTTGGAGTCGGTGTCTTCCGAATAGCGCTCCACCAAATCGCGAAAGGACTTGGCATCAGTGCGCCCGGCCTTGGCTTCGGCGGCGATTCGGCGGGCGGCGGCTGCGTCGTGCACGAGAATCTGGCTAACGCGAACTTCCTCGGGACGAACAAATTCAGGCTGGTGTTCGCGGTAGTACTTCTCAACATCTGCGGGGGGAACGTCCTCCGCGCGCAGCTTGTCGTTGATTTCCCGCTTCTCGAATAGCGCCACCATCTGTCGCTTGGCGATGCGCTGCACGTCGGGATCGCGATCATAGCCTCGGCGGAGCGCCTCGCGCGCCATCAGCTCGTAGCGGACAAGGCCGTCGAGTAGCTCCTTCTTCTTCTCCGGCGTCGAGTAGCGTGCCAGCGCGAAGGGTGTGTGAGGATAGCGGGCGAGCACCTCCTGCAGATCGCTAGCAGTGATCTCGGTGTCGTCCACCCGGGCCAGGACCGGACCAGGGCGGGACGTGCCCTTGGCCCCGGGTCCGGGGCTGGGCTTACAGGCGCACAGGGCTAGGGCTGCGAGGCAAAAAAGGCAACGACGCATGCTGTTTGCATGGCACAGGTACGCGCGTCTAGCAAGTCGTGTGCGGCAAGATCCTCCCCGTGTGACGGCGGCCGGTCCTGCTTCCCAGGACCGACAACCGTTTTGACACATGACGTTCGCGCCAACCCTTCACTGCACCAGACTCTTGACGTAGATTCCAGTCGGGCTGGCAATGGCGATGCGCTGATTGTCTGGCGACACCGCGACGGGATATTCGTGGCCGGCCACGGCGACGGTTCGCGCGGTCCCGTCTGTCAAGTCCACGCGCAGCAGTGAGTACGAGCACACGGTGTTGTAGAGGCCAAGGCAAGTTCGGGCCCAAACCAGCATGAATCCCAGCACCGGCGGCGTCGACACGATGTCGATCTTGCCGGCGGAGGCGTCCAGAACCTGGCGTTGGGCACCGGTGCTCGGATCCTGCAATGATAGGCCGAAACAGAAACTGCACCCCGAGGTGTCGTCGCTTTCGATCGACCACGCGAGAGGAGGTTGGGCGAGCAATGGACCATTTGTGTTCCAAACCACGCTTGGAGAACCATTCGCTGGGATATCAAAGATCATCGGCTCGCTGAGGGTGGCGGGCGACACAACATTCAAGGTTTGCGGGTTGGCCCACGGCCAATACGTCAGCTTGGAATCTGGAGACCATCCAAGAAAATCCACGGCGCCCACGGTTTGGTCGGAACTGGATTGAATATCCCAAACGTGCAAACCGTCCTGGGCCGTGTAGGCGAACCAACGTCCATCGGGAGACAGCACCGGGATCGTCGGTTCACCCCCGCCGGACGCATTCACCTGAAGCGGAACCACGACGAGAGAGGCTGCCGGACTGGTCCCCAAAACCACACGCAGCATACTGTTTGCCCCGCCGACTTGCCCGACGACGTAGAGCTGTCCGGTAGCGTCGATCTGCAACCCCCGTCCGAACGGCACGACAGCCAGTTCGGAGACCACGGAGTCAGCCAACCTCGCCGAGCCCAAACCGGCGGACTGGGTTGGGTCCTGCGGATCGGCGGAAGCCAAGTAGTCAATGCTGGCGCTATCTGCCGACCAGACCAGAGATTGCGCGCGACCAAATAGAATACACGTGCCGAGATCCTCCGCAGGCAGCGCGGCCCCGCAACCCTCGACCAGGCTCAGCTCTGACTGCTCCACTTCTTGCGATGAGGATGATTGCGTCTGGTCGTCCGCAGGAGGAAGGGAATCGAAAGGTCGAAACTCGGCTGTCTCTTCGATGGGACGTGCCTCCATCTGAACCTGCCCAGGGGATGCCCCGTTAGCTCTGTCGGACCAGAATCAAGCCGGCCTCGATCCCAAGCGACAGCGTGACCAAGCGCAAGTCGATCGGAAACAGCCCGGCTGCTGTCAGAGACAGGCCCTGGTTCTCGATCTGGGTGGATGGATTGCTCGCCACCTCCCGCTCCCACCCCACGCGTGCCTCCAGGGAAAATCGCCGTCGGTCGTGACGGAGCGTCGCCAGCAACATCGGTCCCGAGCCCATGGAAAGCCAAGGTGCTGGACCCCAACTCGTCCGTGCGCCAGCCGGCAGCCATGGCGAACCCAGTTGCCGACCGGCGAACATCGCCCTTCCTCACCACCCGACCGAGGCCAACCCGAGTCATGCTGGCAGCGGCGAGGACGGTGGTCTCGCCACCCGCAACGTCAGTGTCGCGCTCGGCGATATCGCGCTCGCCGCGGCGGGTGATGTGATAGTGCCCGGGAGGCAAGGCCAACCTTGCGCCAGGTTCGTGGGCGGCCAGCTCGGCGACCGGCGCGGCCAGAACGCCAGCATCCCACGGCTGCACGACATAGCGGCCGGCCTCGGCAAACTCAAGGACTCCCATGCGCGCATCGTGCCGGCCTGGACGGGTCAGTACGAGATCGTGCCTGCCGCCGAGCATGAACTGAAAGGTCGGCGTTTGCTGGCCAGCTGGACTGCTCACCGTCGCTGCCCTAGTCTCCGACGACGCGAATGCATACAACTCGGAAAGCGTCACCGCCCCATCGCGATTCTGGTCGGCGGCGCCGAGCAGGCCCGAGTTCAAGTAGTAGGTGAAGAACGACCCGCCCAGCGAAACCGATTCTTGCGCGTTCTCGGTTGCTGTACTGGAGGCTAGCACCGCGAAGCCCTCGGGCGCGGGCTCGTCGAGCGCCGTGACGGAAAAGGGCTGCGTGGGCTGCGCACCTTTCAACCCGATGAGTGATCCAGACCGGCAGGCATCGACCACCAGCACTCGCGAGGTCGCTGGCGAGCCAACCAAGAGCGCCTTCAACTCGGCGAGCGGAAGATGTGTTCCAGCCAAGTGCAGCGATTCCGCGTCCGCGTGCCCAGAATAGAACAGCACCAGAACAGCGTCATGCTGCTCCCGCAAACGCGCGTTCAAACGAATGATGGCATCGCGCAATTCGGGCGCGGTGACGCCGTTGAGAACCAGCATCTGGTCCGGCGGAAAATCGCCAAGCGTGCGCAGGGTCTGCGCCACCCGAGTCGCATCGTCCTGGGCATGATGAAGGATGCGATTCGAGACGGTCTTTTGTGAAAGCCCGAGCGCAAGAGCGATTTCCTCCTGGCTCATCTGATCGAGGCCGTAGTAGATGGCGATTTCCTGTAGACGCTCGGGAATTCCCCGCAGCAGCAGCTGGGTCGGCAGCGACGGGGCTACCACTGGCGGCGGCGGAAGTAGACGGAGAAAGTTGCGCCAGCGACGGGAGCCTCGAATGAGATTCAAACAACAGTTGGTCGTCGTGCGAAACAACCACCCGATGCGCGACGGCGTTTCCCAGGTGCCTCCAGTCCGTAACAGCTGGACGAATACGTCCTGGCAGACGTCGCGCGCGCGCTGTTCGTCGGCGAGGATCGTGCGCGCGCGACGAAAGACGAGCGCACCGTACCGTCGGTAGATGCGGTCAAAATCGCTGCGGTCGAGCGGCGTTGACTTGCCGGGGTCCTCCATCGTTGGATCAGACACCGGACGAGGTTCGCCCTAGTAGCGAAAAATGCGCAAATCGACTCGTTCCAGAGTGATCCTTTCCGATCCGGCCCTGTGGCCTCTATGCGCTTGTGGCGGAATAGCCAACTTCTTCAGCCTGTCACGCACGCCACCACTTCCTGCAGCCGCTTTCGTGCGGCGGCCAGGTGGTCGCGCTTTTCTTCATCGTCGAAGGCATACGACAGCCTCATGTCGGGCGAGAGTTTCCAGCGGCTGTCTTTGCGCTGTACCAGCCGCATGACCTTGGCCGGATCCAGAGGCGCGTCCACGCCCGCGGATAGCACCATTCGGCCGGCGGTCAGTTCGTAGGCCCGTGCTCCGGTACGGCGCACCAGGGTCTTGTCGGTCATGACCTCGCCGAGCAGGCGGGCTTCGTCAGGCAGCGGGCCGTAGCGATCTTCCAACTCGGCCAAGGTTTCGCGCACCTCGCCCTGGTCGCGGCCCTGGGCCAGGCGCCGGTAGAAATCCAGACGCTGGCCAGTATCGGGAATGTAGTCGTCGGGCAAGAAAGCGGGCACGTCGACCGCGATCTCCGGGTCGAACTCGCCGCGGATGGGCTGTCCGCGCAGCTCGGCCACGGCTTCTTCCAGAATGTGCGTATAGGTATCGAAGCCGACCGCGGCGAGCAGGCCCGACTGGCGATCGCCCAAGATCTCGCCCGCACCACGAATCTCGAGATCGTGCGTCGCCACCTGGAATCCTGCGCCCAGCTCGGTAAAGCGCTGCAACACCTCGAGCCGCTGGCGCGCCTGGGCCGACAGCGCGCCTTCCGATGCAATCACCAAGTAGCAGAACGCGCGCTCCTTGGCGCGGCCGATGCGCCCGCGCAACTGATAGAGTTGGGCCAACCCGTAGTGATCGGCGTGGTTGACGATCATGGTGTTGGCGCGTGGAATGTCGAGACCCGACTCGATGATGGTCGTGCAGCACAGGATGTCGTAGCGCCCGTCGACGAAGTCGATCATCACCCGTTCCAGCTTGGCCTCAGGCATCTGGCCGTGCGCCATGCCCACGCGCGCTCCGGGCGCTAGGACGCAAACCTCGCGCGTCCACTTGGGCAGATCCTCAACCCGGTTGTGCACGAAGAACACCTGGCCTCCTCGCCCTAGTTCTTTGGCAATCGCCTCGCGCAGCAACTCGGGATCATAGCCACACACGAAGGTGCGAATGGCCAGCCGGTCGGCGGGCGGCGTGGCGATGATGGAGATCTCGCGCAGGCCGCTCATGGCCATCTGCAGGGTGCGCGGAATCGGCGTGGCGGTCAGGGTGAGCACGTCAACTTGCGAGCGCATCTCCTTGAGGCGCTCCTTGTGGGTGACCCCGAAGCGCTGCTCCTCGTCGATGATGAGCAAGCCCAGATTACGGAAGTGCACATCGCGCGACAACAGGCGGTGGGTGCCGATAACGATATCCAGCTTCCCGGCGGCCAGCGCAGCGATGGTGTCCCGCTGTTCGCGCTTGCTGCGAAAGCGCGACAGCGACGCCACCCGCACCGGGAAGTCGCGCAGCCGCTCGGCGAATGTCACCGCGTGCTGTTCGACCAGGACCGTGGTGGGGGCCAGTACCGCGACCTGGCGGCCGCCCAGCGCGGCCAGCAGCGAGGCGCGCAGAGCCACCTCGGTCTTGCCGTAGCCCACGTCGCCGCACACCAGGCGATCCATGGGCGCCTCGCCTTGCATGTCGGCCAGCACCGCCGCGATGGCCTTGTCCTGGTCAGCGGTCTCCTCGAAGGGAAAGGTCTCCTCGAACTCACGGAAGATGACGTCCGGGGGCGGGAAAGCATGGCCGGGCAGCGCCTGTCGTTGGGCGTAGAGCTGCAGCAGATTCTCAGCCAGTTTGCGCGCTTCCGCGGAAACTCGGCGTCGCTTTTCTTGCCAGGTGAAGCCGCCCAACTTGTCGAGTGGCACGGTCGTGCCGCCCAGGAACCTGTGCACCACGCCGATGCGGTAGACCGGCACGTAGAGCCCGCCGCCGTCGTACTCCAGGTGGAGAAAATCATGCGCCACTCCGCGCAGGGTGAGCTTCTTCAAGCCCCGGTAGCGGCCCACCCCTTGTTCGTCGTGGACCACCAGGTCGCCCTCGGCGATCTCGGCGAGATCCCCGAACCCGGGCGCACTCGCCGCCGGGGCTGCGCGGTGCGCGCGCGCACCGAAGATCTCCTCTTCGGCGACGAGTGCCAGGCGAGCATCGGGCAGGCGAAATCCGCGGGTAAGCGGCCCGACCAGAATCTCCAAGCAGGGGCGAGCCGCGCTCCGCGTGAGCAGGTGCTGCGCACCCCCTTCGCTGTGGTCGCGCGGGGCTTCGGGTGCAAGCCCGAATGCCTGCAGGACTCCGGCCAGCCGGTCTGCGTGGGCGCGGCTGGGCGCCACCAGGCACACGCAGTAGCCGCCAGCCTGCCAGAGCCGTATACGTTCGCACAGGGCATGTCCGAGATCTTCGTCGCCGCGCTCGTGCAGCAGTTCGGCGCGCAGGCTGGTGTTCGGCTCTGCCGTCAGTCGAACCCGCGGCGCGGCCGGCACTTGGTCCGCACTGGACGGCGTGATCTCCACTGCGCGCATTTCCAGGCGCGGCCAAGCGGCAAGCGCGAGGCGTGCTTGTTCCTCGTCGAGCAGGAACTCCTCCGCATCAAGCGCGAGCCGATGCTCGGCCCGGCGATGCAAGGCACTCTCGCGCACGCGGGAGAAGCTGCGGCGCGCTTCTTCCAGGATGGCCGTCGGATCCTCAACCACCACGCGGGTCTGCGGCGCAAGGTAGTCGAAGAACGAGCCGAGACGGTCATGAAAGATGGGAGCGAGCGCCTCGCTGCCAAAGAAATCCTCGCCTCGCTCGATCTGCTCCAGTAGGTAGCGGGTCTTGCTTGACGGGTAGGCAGCCTGGTCGGCTGCGGCCAGCAGGCGTGAACGAGTGTCGGCGCCCGCGGTCACCACCGTCTCCCGCACCGGGTGAAGCTCCACCTTGTCGATGGGCCGCAAGGTGCGCTGGGTGGCGGCGTCGTACAGACGGAGTGACTCCACCTCGTCGCCAAAAAGTTCGATGCGAACTGGGTGCTTGTAGACCGGGGGAAAGACGTCGATGACCGCCCCGCGCAGCGCAAAGGTTCCTGGATCCTCGACGACCTGCGCGCGGCCGTAGCCAGCCTGGGCAAGGTCATTGATCAAGGCCTCTCTGTCCAGCGTGGAGTGGGCCTCGACCACGCGGCAGAGATCGGCGAAGCGCATCGGGGGAACTACGCGCCGGAATACCGCAGCCGCAGACGCCACCACCACGGCGGGCGCGTGGCCGTGACCCAGCCGGTACAGGAGTGCCAGCCGGCGCATGACCGTGCGGCGATCGGCTTGCATCTCGGCGTGCGGCGAGACTTCGGGCGCAGGAAGATCCAGGACGGGCGGAGGCGAGAGCGGATCCTCGGCTGACTTTCTCGGCGCTAGGAAGAACGACAGATCCGCACAGCGCGTTTCGACTAGATCCTCGCCAGCAACCAAATAGAGCAGGGGAGCGTGACCGATGCCATTGTGAGTCAAATGGGCCGCGATAGCCGGGCCCAGGGCGCCCACAGCGCCATAGACCTCGACCGCGGTCCCGGCACCTGCGTTTTCCAGAAGGGCCTCGATGTCACGCAATATGAGTCTGGTATCCACGGAGAGGTCAGCCCCCGGCAGGGCCTGCTAGTCATACCCTATCTGTGGCCGGCCCGGCAGCAGCCCTTCCGCTCGAACCCCAATCCTGCGGCAGTTGCAGAGTCTCCGTTGACCGCAGGGTTTGAGAGGGCTAAGGTGCCATCTATTCAAGGAGGAGCGCACATGAAACGCGTCTTGGGGCTGTCGTCGGCCCTTCTGGTCCTAACATTCCTGGCAGCCTGCGATGAGACCAGACTCCGCATCGACCGGGTCGAGCCGTCCGAGGGTATCACCGCGGGCGGTGACCACATCAACATTGTCGGGGCGGGGCTGCAGCCAGGCAAGACGCAGGTCCGCGTCGCATTCGGTGGTCATGTGGCCGAGCAGGTTGTCATCGGGTCCAAAGACAAGATCAACCTCATCACCCCGGCCGGGGACAAGGGGCCGGTAGACGTGATCCTGGACTTCGACAACGGGGAGCGTTTCAAGATCCCGGGCGGCTTCCGCTACATCGAGCCGAAGCAGAACGACGACTTGCGCAAGGCGTTCTTCAACAAGAACAAACAGAAGTAGCTACTGATAGGCCACGCGGAAAAGCTGCTGGCCCATAAGCAGGAGGCTGCCTGTCGGCACGGGTCGCGCCTCGCGCACCCGGAGGAAGGTGCCATTCGACGAACCCAGGTCGGTCAGGCAGACGCGGCCTTGCGACAGGGCGATCTGTGAGTGCGTGCCCGAGACGTAGCCGTCCTCGGGGAAGAGGACATCGCCGCGCTCACGGCCGAGCACGACTGTCTCGTCGAAGAGTGGGAAGGCGGGGCCATCCAGGTCTCGGCCGACGATCACTGACAGGCGGCCCCAGTAACCTGGGTTGGGCGTGCCGACGATCTCGGTTCCATCCTCAAGTGGGGAGGGTGGGTTGATGATGTCGAAGCGGAGCAGTTCCTGACCGACGCGGAAGGTGTCGCCCGATTCCAGGGGTTCTTCCTGGGTGAGCTTCACGAACACGCCATTCAAACTGCGCAGGTCGCGGACCTCGAGCCCTTCCTCGGTGAGAACGAATTCAGCGTGGCGGGGCGAAAGATACGGGTCGGCGTCGAAAAGATGGCCCTGGCCTCGTCCGATCAGATTCTCACCCTCGCGCAGAGGGTGGATTCCACCCTCGGTGCCGTCGGGACGAATCAGAGTGAGCTGGCCACGAATCGTGACCTTAGCGGGCTCAGGCGCCAACGCCGCGGCCTGCTGCAAGGCAGCTTCAACCACCGCGCCTGCGGCCTGCTTCATGCGGTGACCGCAGGCCCCGCAGAACGCAAAGCCAGCAGCCACCACCTTGCCACAGCGTGAACAGGTGGCTGGACCCGGGACTACGGGTGCCGGGGCTGCGGCCGGGCCTGGAGCATATGCAGTCGGTGCGAGCGAATACGCGGCCGGTGCCGCGGGCACGGCGGCGACCGGCGCAGCGGCTGCCCTGGCAGGGATCTGTGCTGCAGCGGCCGAAGGTCGGGGCGCTGCCGCGTTTGCTGAGAGCAGAGGATTCGGCGCAGAGGCGGTTCCGCCACCACCGGGGCGCCAGGCGGTCGGCGCGGAGGCGATTCTTTGTTCCGCCGCTGCGTCCTGTGGCGAGGTCACAGCTCGCGGCCGGGACGCGTCCTGTGAAGGGTCAGGCGTGGATGCAACCGGGCCAGAAACAAAGGCGGCTGGAGCACCAGTGGGGCTGCCTGCACCCGCTGCGCCCGGGCTTGGCGAGGCCGGCGCGTTCCGTTGAGCTCCTGCAGCTGCGCTGGGACGGACTACATGGGGCGCTGAGCCTGCCCCGGCAACCGGCCGAACCACAGCGGCCGCTCCCGGACTGGCTGTCGAGGGCCGTGCTGCCGCAATCACGCCTGAGGAAGCTGATACAAGCGGAGCGCCCGCGAGTTGGGTCGCTGCCAGTGGAGTGGGTGAATAGGGTCTTGCCATGCCCACGCTGGCGGGCTCCGGCGCGGCTGGAGACGCCGCCGGAGCCGGTGCAGGAGCCACCGCTTGCAGTTTTTGGCCGCAACCGAGGCAATACTTGAACTGGTCCTGATTTTCTTTGCCGCAACGAGAACAGATGATCACGAGCTATCCTCCGCGCAGTTCATGAAGAAGAACATTAACTTTCATTTTCTCATCAATGCCATGTGCTAACCCTAGGAAATCTCCACCCGCAAGAGCTGCTGGCCGAGGAACACATAGTCACCATGCTCCAACGGGGACTCATCGCTGATGCGCACGAAAGTGCCATTCTTGGATCCCACGTCGGTCACTGTGAACATCCCATCCGGCCCGATGCTAACCTCGGCGTGGCGCCCCGAGATGAAGGGGTCGTCGGGGAAGTTGAGGTCGTTCCCTTCGCGACCAAGCGTGATGCTGTCACCGCGGGCGCGCACGATGAGGCCGATCTCGCCCCCGCGCAGTCGCTGGATGACGCGCATCTTGGAGGCCCGCTTGGGGCTGGCGTAGAAGTAGGTTCCTTCGGAATCTGGCTGCGGCCCGAAGTCGGGTGGTAGGGCTTCAACCTGCAGGAGTTGCTCGCCCAGCAAGAATACCGCGCCGGACTCCAGCCGCGACGGGGAGCGGATGCGCAGGAACACACCGTTGATCGAGTTTTCGTCGCGCACGAACAGCTTGCCCTCCCGGTAGAGGAAGTTGGCGTGGCGCGGGGACACCAGGGGGTCATCGGGAAACAGGATGGCGCCATCGGTGCGGCCCACGACATGCTCGGTTCCGCCGAGTTCGTAGGCCAAGCCGTCGGCGCTGTTGGCCTTGACCACCACCAGCTTGGCGACGCCGGAAACCTGGACGCCCGAGAAGAACATGGTTTTGCCCGCGCCAGGAGTTGGCGCGGGTGGCGCCTCGATGCGCGCCCCGCATTGGCCGCAGAAACGATCGCCGATCGGGACTGGGTTGCCACAGGTTGGGCA
>PMJE01000139.1:14820-17000 GCA_003157315.1 Myxococcales bacterium
TAGCGTTCGCGCAGGAAATCACGCACAGCCATTCTGACTCGGTCGGGCATGCTTAGCGCAAGCGCCTCTCGCGAGATCTCGGGGGTTTTGCGGTAGGTTTCGAAGAACCTCATGCAATCAGTGCAGTTGCGCAGGTGGGAGGAGAAGAGCCGCCGCTCCGTCTCGGGCAGCGTTCCGCTCAGAAAATCGAGGCAGTAGTCCACGATCTCCTGGCAAGAGAAAAAACCCAATTCATTGTCAGAAGGCTTCACGTCCTTGCTTTCCCGAGAGCCACTCTTGCTAGAGTATACCCTACCACCGATGACAGCCCAAGCCGGATGGCAGGCTTTTTCGCACGACTCTCTGCCGCGGCTGCCGGACCAGGCAGCGAAATGGACGGCAACCCTAGCCCGGGCTCGATCACGCATCCCGTCGGCCGTGACGATTGCGGCCAAGGGGGTAGGGGAGCTTGAGATTCATCCCGACCGGGTGACCATGGCGGAGCAGGTGGTGGGAGATGAGGATGGTTTTGACGGCATGGACTGTTTCCCGCTGAAACGCGACGGAGAGCGGGGTTGGCTGGGCGTGAGCCACCGGGTTTCACTGGCCCTGATGCGAGCCGCGCTGGGTGGGCCGGCACCAGCGGCGCTGCGTCCTCTCGCTCGCGGTGAACGCGGCGTCATGGCGGCTGTTCTGCTCTCCGCATTGGACGCATTGGGGGTTTCTCGGAGGATCGAGCTTGGGCTAGGGATCCCTGCGGGACGCCCCGATCCTACCTTCCCAGCTCTCGTGATTGGGGGATTGGTCGGTACCGCCACGGGCACGAGTGGACGCGCCCTTCTGCTGATTCCGGTCGGGTGGCTGGTCGATGCTGCGTGGACCGGTCCGGTCACAGCTCACGTGGAACGGCTGGCGGCCGGCGTGACCCTGGAGCTCGCCCGAACCATCTTGACGGGTGCTGACGTTGCCGCGGCTGTCGCAGGCGATGTGGTCGTGTTTGATGGCGTGGCCCACGCCAAGCTGGACGGTACCTGGCCCGCGTCCCTGCGTGTGGGTGACTTCGGGGCGTCCGCCAGCCTGGCTAGTGACGGCAGCTTCGTCATGGCTGGCCCATTTCTTCAGGTTGAGGAAGAATCAATGTCCATGTCATCACGAGACGAGACACGCCCAATCTTGGAAGAGCCGCAGTCCTCACATGTGGCGAAGATTCTTGCGACCGCTCCGGTGGAGGTGGTCGCCGAGATTGGCCGGCTCACGCTTCGAGGTGACGAACTGGCCGGACTGATGGCGGGCGGCGTGCTGAGCCTTGGGCCACGGCGGACCGACGCGATCCAACTGCGAGTCGGCGGTCAACTGTGGGCGGTGGGCGAACTGGTCAGGGTGGGAGACGAGTTGGGCGTGCGCATCCTCAGGCTGCACGCGGGGTGAGACAGATGGCCTCCAGTGAGGCGGCGGCTGCCGACCAGCGCGGGGCCGCGCGCATGAGCGAACAGAGCAGCGGTTGCCAAATATCGAGGTTGGCTCGCAGTGCGGCCGCCCGCTGGATCGCTCCGCTTCCGCCCCATGGATCGGTCGGCGCATAGAGCAAGCCACAGCCCGTCTGCGAATTCACGTCGTAGTCAGGTAGAAAATCGCCGCTTGCGCCTGCGTCGGGCGCCAAGGGAAGCGCCCCGTAGCGAAGCGCCAGACTGGCTGCACGTCCGGTGAGGTCACCGGTGTCCGCCAGCAGCACGGCGTCTGCCGCCGCCAGGATGTGACGTTCGGCCTCGGCGCCCGCCTCCGGGAACACGCTAACCTTGCCGGGGGAGCGAATAGCCAGAACGTTGGCCTGTTCGCCCAGCGCACGATCCCCTCCCGCGGGAAAAACGATCGCAACATCCGCTCGACTCAGTTGCGAAACCATTTCGAGAATTTCGCGGCCTCCGCGCGCGGGATCGAGCGGTCCGGTGGCCAGCAGAAGTGTGCGTGGCCCCACCGCCAGCGACGTGCGTCGGGCAAGAGCCCGACGACATTCCTGCTTGCCGGCAGGGAGCTCAGGCGAAAAGGTTGCGGCAAGAACCGGGTCAGTGGCCGGGTCGTGCGGCAGTTCGTCGCACCCAAAACGTATCGAAGCAACTGGCTGGTCCGAGGCACGGAAGGCCAACTCACTGGCACGGCGGAAAGCTTCCGCGGCTGAAGGGCAGGGGAGAATCACCACGTCG
>PMJE01000604.1 GCA_003157315.1 Myxococcales bacterium
CCGTTCAGCATCCGCGAGCTCATGCTGCGCATCGATGCGCGACTCAAGGCACGACGGCCAGCGGCTGAGCCAGCCCCGGGAGCGAAAGGCCCGAAGAACCCGGAAGACGAGACCCGGGTGAAAGTGGGGCCGCTGGAGATCGACCGGGCTGAGCACCGCGTGTTTGTCTCTGGCGAAGAAATCCGCGTCAGTCCGCTGGAGATGCGCCTTCTGCTTTTCCTGGTGCGAACTCCAGGCAAGATGCGCACGCGCAAGGAACTGCTCACCGAGGTGTGGGGCTACCATCCAGAGGTTTCCAGCCGCACCCTCGACACGCACGTCAAACGCATCCGTGACAAGTTCGGCGCTTCCGGTGATCTCATTCAGACAGTGCGTGGAGTGGGCTATCGCTTGGCTGTGCACCCAGAGCCGGTAGCGCCCAAACCAGGGACCACCCCCTCAGCGCGCAAAGGCTGAAGCGGCAATGGAGTGTCCAGCCCATCCCGCCCAGCTCGCCCACGCACCTCACCTGCGACGGGCGACGTTGCCCGGCGGATCGTGGCGACGGACTCGTTGCTGTGGTCTGGCCAAGCGATAGCCCACGCCATGCACAGTCTGGATCATCCACGCCATTGTCCCGAACTTGTCGCGGATGCGCTTAATATGCGTGTCGAGAGTGCGACTGGAAACATCAGGGCGGTAGCCCCAGACCTCCGTCAGCAGATCGCGGCGCGTGTGCATTTTGCCCGGCGAGCTGGCCATATATGCCAAAAGGCGCATTTCTTGGGCGCTAAAGCTGATTTCCTCGCCCGCAAGAAAAGCCCGGTGGCCTGCTTGATCGATCTCCAGCGGTCCCAGGGTCAGGCGCTGGTCAGTCGCTTGATGGTCCGCAATTTCGCCGACCGCCGGCAGTTCCGCGGCTTGGCGCGCCCGCAGCCGGACCTCGATGCGCAACATCAGTTCGCGCAGGCTGAACGGCTTGGTCACAAAGTCGTCCGCGCCAACCTCGAAACCTGCTACCCGGTCACTTTCCCCGGTCTTGGCGGTCAGGATGACCACGGCTGGTTGCCGGGCCACCGCGCTGGCACGGATTCGACGGCAGACCTCGAAGCCGGAGCAATCGGGCAGGCTNNCCGACGACTTGCACTTTGTACCCCGCAGCCTCAAGAATGTACGACAGTGAACCGCTCAGATTGGGCTCGTCTTGCACGACGAGAATGCGCACGGGCGCCTGGGATGAGATCCCGAGCATGCGACGACCATATTCGGGGTACCGCGGAGATCGTGTTACAGCACTGCAACGTGATTGTGAATGCAATGTGGAGCCCAGTAGCGTCATCGCGACAATGCGTGCCGCGTCGTAGGACCAACACGCGCCTAATGTGTAACCTGGACTGTGTAGGACTTGAAAGCGGTGCCGCCACGCGAATCCCGCAGCACAAGCCACAGGTAGACCGTCATTGCCGTGTCTGGAGCCTGCCAGGTATTGCTAGTCGAGGTTGCGACTTCGGTGCCTGCTACGCCCGTGCGGTCGTGTTCAAATGACCCCGACGTGGCGAACCAAGACATGTACAGGCTTTCCGTCTGATCCACCAACGCGTCACCGCTAGAATCAAGGACAGGGAAGGTCTCAGCAGAGCCCGCGGCGAACGCAGCTTCGAAGCCAACCGTTTCGCCGGGGGCAACTGCCTGCGTGTCGGAATCGAGGTTCAGCCTGGTGCCGTCGGCCCGGATGACATCCGTGGCGGCAATACCGGGATCGTTGTTCGACTGATACCGCGCGTTGTATTCGTCGACAATATCTGTAGGGGCATTGGCCAGATTGCAGGTGATTCGCTCGAAAGCAAATCCGGTCAGACTGCCGGTTGCCAGATCAGGGAACTTCACCCGGACCGGCAGGTAGTAGCCGCCGGTGCTATCCGGATCGCGTGGTCTGATCGCCGGCTGGCCCACCGAGACGGGTGGCGCAATCGGGCCGAATAGCGTGCAGGCGTTGGTCAGGACCGGGGTTGCGAAGGTCTGCCCCGTGGTCGGTCCGGGCGCGGGAGGATTGCAGGCACTGGCCACCGAATTGTTCTCGGCCGGGGGTTTGGGTGTCTGGCAAACATCCCAGCCCGCGGTAGCATCGGTCACAGGTCCCGCCGGCGATGCAAGCACGAAGGAATACACCACGTCGGCTCCCGGCTTGGCCTCGGGGGGCTCGCCTCTCACCGCAAGCAGAGCGTAGTCGGTGATGAGCGAGGGAGCCTGGCCCACCGTGGGTTTGCACCCGAGCACAGTGCCGCTGGCAAGAAGGCAAGTGAGAAGAAGTTGCTTGGGGTGAGTCATCTAGAACTCCAGTCGTGCGCCCACAACCGCAAGTATCGGCAGTCCGATAATGTAGCTTCGCTGCTTGTAGTCCTGACTGTAGATAATCTCCTCGGGGTTTTTGCGATTGGTAACGTTCTGCACGTCGATGAACACGCTTAGCTTCGCTCGCTGCATGACGAAGGCCTTTTCGCCACGCAGATCCAGTTGATAGAAGGCCGGAATGCGGGTGGAGTTGTGCGCCCCAAAGACAGGCTCGTAGTAGCCGTTTCTGCCGAGATAGCTGTCGACCACCGGCGTGCGCGGCATACCACTGGAGTAGCGAAAGCGGCCGCCCACCACGAACCCCCTGCCCAACTCGTAGCTGGCGAGCAGGGCCAGTACATGGGTCTGGTCGTAGTCGAACAAGCGAAACGCCTGATCAGGATGATCACGGCGCTCACTGCGCGACAGGGTGTAGGTCGCCCAGCCGAAGAAGCCCTTGAAGAGTTCTTGCCGAAGCAGGATCTGGACTCCAAACACGCGCCCGGTCCCATCCTGGGTCAGCGCCTGTCCCACGGGCGGGGATGGACTTTCGCTGCGCGAGACGAGGTCGTATAGCTTCTTGTAGAAACCCACGGACTCCAGGCTCAAGGTCGGACGCAGCTTGAGCGAGAACCCACCGGTCAGGTGCACGGCATAGGACCCCACGATTGACGAGTTGCCGAATACCGGGGACATGTCGGCGGGATCAGGCGGCTGGCCATACACCCCCGCGCCGGTGGTGAGCGTGAGGCTGGGAATGGGACGCCAGGCGATTTGCAGACGCGGATTGGGAAAGTTGCGCAACACCGGGACGCCAATCGGATTGGGGGCAGCGTCGAGCCGTGAATAGCCGACCGGGGGCGCGATAGTGCTGAATGGAAGGCGATGATCCCCTTCGATCCAGGTAGGTTCGAATCGCAGTCCGGGCGTGAGCGTCCAATTCCCCAGCTTGAGGTCGAGCGTGGCATAGCTGGCCACGCTGAAGACGGTCACCTTCCAGTCGTCGAATGCTGTTTCCGCCGGGGGGCGCTGACCGAAAACGACGATGTCCCCTTCCCGGGGTGGCTGGTTCACTGAGCCGTTGCGGCTCAGTTGGCTTTGCTGTCCCTGCACATCCATGCCCAGCAAGAGCACCGCTGACGAATGAATGCGCCGGCGCAGGCTCGCGCGCAAGGCGTAGGAAAGGGTTTGCGTGTCGAGCTGGGTGCTCTCGTCGCCGAAAGTGTCCCGTTCAGCATTGTGGTCGACGCCGAGCGAGGGAGTCACTCGCACGCTGGAACCATCGTCGAACAAGCGGCTGTAGCTGACGAAGATGCGGCGAAAAGAGGTGTCGTTGTTCTGCGTGCGNNGTCCGCTGCAGGTGATCGTCGGACGCGAGAAAGGTTGCGGCGATCTCCTCGTCCTTGCGCAGGCTCAAGGCAGCACGCGCCTGGTAATCGTCGTAGCGTGGGATGGGAAATGAATCACCGATGTCGGCCGAGGTGACCCCCGCCATCACACGGTCGAGGTAGCTGATACGTCCAGCCACGGCCAAGCGCAGCCGCGAGGTCAGCGCGGCGGACAGCTCGGCCGAGGTGTCCATGATGTCGCTGGCAAGGTAGCCGTGCACGCCGGACGCAGGAAGCTGGCCCAGCTCGATGCGTACCAGGCCGCCCAGCCCGCGTCCGTAGTCCGCGCCGTACGCCCCGGGCGAGAGATCGATGGACTTGACCAGATCGGAGTTGACGGTCGAGCGCAAACCGCCCATGTGGTACAGGCTGGGAATCTCCACCCCCTCAACCACCACCCGGGTCTCTTTCGGCGACGATCCCCAGACCACGAGCTGGCCCGAACCGAAACTGGCACGTCCCACGCCCGGCAGGTTCTGCACCACCTTCAGGGTGTCGCCTTGCGTGCCGGGAACCTTGCGCGCCTCCTCGGTGCGGATGCGGGTTTCCACCGCCTCCTTTTTGATGCGGGCCGCGCGCACGATGACCTCCTCGTCGACGTCTTCCTCCTTCTGTTCCACGTAGTACTTCATGGTGCGCTTCTGGCTAGACCGAATGGTTTCGTCGGTGAGCACAGTGACAAGTCGCGGGTGTCGGATCTCGACCTTGTGTGCGCCAGCAGGCAGATCGGTGAACGAAAAGGCCCCGGCCGCGTCGGTCTTGGTGGCCAGGTCCAGGTCCTTGATCCGCACGGTCACATCGGCCATGGGCTGCTTCTTGAATCGATCGAGAACCACGCCCTCGAAGTTCACCTGTGGTCCCAGTGACACCATTTTGGTCACGATGGTGAAGTCGTATCGGTAGGTGATCTTGACGGGAATGGCTTGCCCTCCGGCTTCGGCCGGAGTGAAAAGAAACTGTCGAGCAGCGGCAACCGCGGCGCCGTCGAAATCGGAGCCGCCGCTTTCGACCACCTCGACCCCGCCGACCTTGCCGTCGTCCCCCACTTCGATGGAAAGCAGGACGCGCGCGGTAATCCCGGCGTCGTGCTTGTCCTTGGGATACTCGGTTTGGACGAAGTGAATCAGGCGGGGAGGCTTGCTGATGGTGACCGCCTCATCGGCACGCGAAGACCCTGGGCAGACCGGGAACCCGGCGCCCACGAGAGCGGCCACAAGAACAAGGCGGTGGTGCAATCAATCCCCCAGCTCAAAACGGCGGGCCAAGACATAGGTCCCTCCCGCGACCGGCTTGCCACAGGCCATGGCTGGCCGGAAGCGCCACTGTTTGACCGCGGCCACCGCGGCGGCATCGAGTTCGGGAGACACGCTGGCCAGTACCTCGACCGCCATGACCGAGCCGTCTGCACCTACCACGATCTTCAGCTTGAGCTTGCCCTCGATCCCCTCGGAGCGTGCCGCGGCCGTGTACTCGATCTCAGTCTTGAACACCGGCTCTGGCTTGGAAGGCTCGTCAGTGCAACGCTCTTCGAGGTTCGGCCCTGCCCCCAGCTCCTGGTGCTGGCGCCGGCGGGGCGCACCAGGTTCGAATGTGGCCACCTTGGTGGGTGCCACGGCCTGGGGTGCGCGCACGATCGGGATCGCCACCGCATCGCCGATATCTTCGTTGCTCATGGCGATCTCGGTCGGCATGACCATGGTTGTCGTCAACTTTGGTGCCGCAACTGGCGCCGCAACCGGCATGGGCTTGGGCGCAGCCGAGACTTTCTGTTCCTTCGGCTTCGTATCCACCTTGGCCAGCTTGGGAGGTGCCTTGGGCTTGGGCGGCGCCTCCTTTTTCTTCTTCTTGGCCTCCTCCTGCAACTGCACGACGTAGGTCTTGCCAGAGGCGCGGTGCTGCGATGCCGTGAGCAGCGCAAACGCGAACCCGGCGTGAATGACCATCGAAATAGCGACCGTGGACTTCTTCACGGCAAAACCTCACGGCTGGGCAGCAAGCGGCAGAGCAACGTCCGCTACTCGCCCCCCACCTGCATGACGTTGATTGCGAATTTGGTGACGCCGGCAACTTTGGCGAGATCCATGACGTGAACCACCTGGCCGTGCGCCGCCTCCTTGTCAGCGCTGATGACCACGCTGATTTCTGGATCAACCGCCACCGCTTCCTTCATGCGGCCCCCCAATTCCTGTTCAGTGACCGTCTGTTCGTTCCAGCGCAGCTCTCCACTCTTGAACAACTGCACGGTGTTGGGCTTTTCCGCAGTGCCGTCGCTCATCTTTGCCCTGGGCAGGCTGACCTTCAG
>PMJE01000589.1 GCA_003157315.1 Myxococcales bacterium
CATCAAGGCCTATGTGGTCCTCGAGGAGGGAGTCACCATGTCGGACAGGGAAGTCATCCGCGAGTGCCAGCGACTCCTCGAAAACTTCATGGTCCCGAAGTGTGTGGTGTTCGTGAATGATCTTCCGAAGACTACGACCGGAAAGATCAAGAAGACGGATCTCGCATGACGACCGACTCCGAAGCTGCGCTTGAGATCGGCGAGTCCGGCCGGCCCGTGGCCTACGAACGCGGGCTGCAGGCTTTCATGGGCCACGAGCTGTTCGTCGCCCCCGGTGCGCTTATTCCTCGCAAGGAGACGGAGCTTTTGGCGCGCGTGGCCATCGTCGAGCTTTCGACGCGCACCGGAGCGTTGCGACTTATCGATATGTGCTGCGGCTCCGGCAACCTCGCCTGCGCGCTCGCCGTTGCTCTGCCCACTGCTCAGGTTTGGGCCGCCGATCTGACCGAAGGCGCGGTGCTGGTGGCTCGGAAGAACGTCGAGCGCATGGGCCTCCGCGAGCAGGTGACAATCTGGCAGGGCGATCTGTTTGCGCCACTTCAAGACTTGGGACTGGCGGGCTCAATCGACGCGGTTGTCTGCAACCCTCCCTACATCTCGAGCCGTCGCCTCGCCAAACGCCAGGATCTGGCCCACGAACCGCGAGAGGCCTTCGACGGGGGGCCCTATGGCATCTCCGTCCACCAGCGCGTGCTCAGAGCTGCGCTTCCCTTGCTGCGGGACGGTGGCATTCTACTCTTCGAGTTTGGGGTGGGCCAGGACCGACAGGTCCAACTTCTGTTCGAACGATCCAGCGCCTACGAGGCCATCCAGCTCTTTTCGAACGAACAAGGCCAGCCCCGCGTCATCACCGGCAGAAAGAGATCCCACGGATGAACCCTGCAGAACGGATTAGACAGTTCATCACCACCAATTTCTACGTGCCCGACCCTGCTAAACTTCTCGACTCCGCGTCGTTCCTAGATCAGGGCATCATCGACTCGACCGGTGTGCTGGAGGTCGTGAGCTTCCTGGAAGAAACTTTTGGAATTGTCGTGGGTGACACCGAGATGCTTCCGGAGAATCTTGATTCCGTGCAGAATCTGGTAGCCTTCCTAGAGCGAAAGCGCTCGGCCTCTGCCCGATGAACTTCTTGCCTAGAAGAACAAACGACCTACTCGTACGGGCAAGCTGCATTTTGTTACTAGGCACGGGCACATGCCAAAGAAGAGGTGCAGCCATGGTCACAACTGCAACCAACCTGGGATCTTTGGACAGCATCCCCCAGGCCCGTTGGGACATGCTTTCAACAAAGAGAATCTTCTTCGGCCATCAGTCCGTGGGCGCAGATGTCATTGATGGCATTAATGACATTACAAATCAGTCTCCGCGTATACGACTGTCGATTCGACATACACGAGCCCCGGAAGACTTTGCGCGGCCAGTGTTCGCTGAATCCAATATCGGCAAGAATGGTGATCCGAAGTCCAAGATAGACGATTTCCGCAAAGTAATGGAGAGCGGCGTGGGGTCAAGTGTCGATATTGCATTCTTCAAGCTCTGCTATGTCGACATAGGCCCGAAAACGGACGTGGACGCGCTCTTTGCCTATTACAAGACCGTCATGGATGGCCTTCGGGCCGAATTCCCCAAAGTCCGCTTTGTCCACTCCACCGCTCCATTGACGAGAATGGACTCTGAGCTCAAGCTGGCAATCAAGAAGCTACTCGGAAGAGACGGCGGCGCCGCCGCCAATCTCAAACGCATGGCCTACAATCGAATGTTGGTTGGTACCTACGGGTCTGAGGGCAATGTCTTCGATATCGCTCGCTATGAATCAACCCTTCCCGACGAAACCCGCGTGGTCCACCAAATTGACGGCAGGGACTGTCTCGGACTCGCTCCGGGCTACACGAATGACGGCGGACACCTAAATCGGACAGGCCGCGCGATCGTGGCCAAAGAGCTCTTGCAGCTGCTCCAGGCCACACCGTGAGGACTTGGGTGGAATTTCTGCCGGGTGTGAGCGATCGGACACTGGTAGCACAAAAGGGGCAAACCGAGATGTCTCTCAAACGCGGTGCATTTGCGGGCGATCTGGGCAAATACTACAAGATCGATTTTGGCGATACGCGACCACGGCACTGGAGGAAGCTCAGTCTCTGGGCGAACAGCTTTGGACTTCACTGCGTGGCGGCATACCGCTTCGGCCAATTCGCTTCTCGGCTCTACCACAAGAGTATCTTCGTGGGATTCATTCCTAGGGCGCTCCACGCATGCATGAACTATTTCATCCGTATGGTCTATCATGTTGAAGTAAATGCCATCAGCATAGGGCCTGGCTTCTACATCGGACATGTGGGTCCTATCTATATTGGCGCCACGAATATCGGCAGTAACTTCAGCGTGACTCACAATGTGACAGTCGGTTTCGGACATTCCATGGGAAAGGAAGGGAGGCCAACGATCGGCGATAATGTCTGGATAGGTACCGGTTCGACCGTGGCGGGAGCCATTAGCATCGGAAACAACGTTACTATCATGCCGGGTACATTCTTGTCCCGCACTGTTCCCGATGGATGCCTGGTTGGGGGAAACCCTGGACGTGTGCTGGCGCAGAACTACGACAACCTAAAGCTGTTCTCGTAGGGCCAGGCAAGGAAGGCCGGCCGTGCTGCCGTGACGAACCGTTTCCGGTACCTCGGGCATCCAAGCTGCCATCGCACCCTCACAGCTGTGCTCGGTGCGAGCGACTCGTGCACTGCCGCCGTCGAATGCCGATCCATGTGGCGCCTGCACGAGCAACTTCTCCGCCGCCGTTGTTCGACAATCTTGGCAGGTCCCTTCCTCGCACCATCATCCCTGGTCGCCGCTACATGATCACCCGTGGTTGCGAGAGGCTCCTCACTGCAGATCATTTGGCAAGGAGATTCACGATCGGAAACGGAACGTGGCAGGATTGGGCGGAGCACCTCGCCGGGCACGAAGGCCCAGCGAGGCATGCCACCCGTCATCGCTTCTTTATCCGAGATGCATGGTTCACCTCCTTCCTTGAGTTCCGGAGAAAGCCACCCAGGTCGCCCTCGCCCATCCTGATCGCGTTGTTCACGCGAACGTGCGCGAGCCGGCCCGAATTGCAGAGGTCGTAGATCGTGGCGGCGGACACGCGCAGCCGGGTGGCCACTTCGCGCACAGTGAAGAACGGACCGACGGCTCTCGGCGCGCCGGACCCCACCCCCTCGGCTTGTACCACTATTGCACCAAACGATCGGGTATTGGGTGCAACTCCTGGGGAAGCGCGGCTACGGTCACCCTTGCTAACCTGCTGACCTTGCAAGAGTTTGCTACCGTCGGCTACGCCCTGCGATGTTCCGTCGAGAACTTCTAAGCCGAGGGCTGGGGGTTCAATTCCCTCCGGGCGCGCAGCCTTTCGCCCCGCCGGCCGCGCTAGCGCCGAATGAAGATGTCTGGCTTGGGAGGCATCGGCATGTTGTGTCCGATGAAGAAACCTGGGTGAGGAGGCTGGTTGAATCCAGTCTGTTCGGCGGACACCTGCATGCGGTACTGGGGATCGTGCATCAAAGTGTAAATCCGACGCGCGGTCTTGTCGGTCGTTGTGTACAGGCGCAGGGCCGAGTTGTCCGCCTCGCGCCAGATGATCTCCTCGCGCCAGTCGCCCAGCAGGTCTGCGGTCAGCACCGGCGTAGCCTTGGTGCCGTTGTTCGACGCGCATGTGGTGGCAGGGCAACTCAGCAGCGTGCCCCCGCCGAACTTGGTGATCGAGGTGCCGTCTTCGATCTCCCTCAATTCATCCGCGTCCCAGTAGATGACGAAGTTGGTCGAAGCAGGTGCCTTGCCCACCACGGAACCGGAAGTCGCCGACAAGAGCGACGTGCTCGCTCCACTCCACATCTGGGCACCGAGATTGTTCGGATCGATGTCATCGGCTACGCCGCGACCATTGTCGATACCTAGGACGGGACCCTTGACGATCACGTGGCAAGTGGATGCATCGTGGACGTCGTACGCGGGCTGGGTGCCGGTCTCATGCGGCATGAAGACCTGTATGCCTGGAGATGATACCGGCGATGGAAACAGAAGAACCCCCACGTGAAGCGCATCGCCGTGGCCAAACCCCGTCGTGCACTGTTTCTTCCCATCCCCGGAGATGGTCGACGAGCCCCAGATGATCTCCTGGGCCCCGTCGCCATCCGTGTCTGCCACCATCATGCTGTGCGCACCCTCATTCGCGTACATCGTGTTCTGGTTGCTGTCTGCGGTCCACACTAGGGTCAAGGCACTATCCCGCCAGTTCCAGGCGCTGATCGCCGCGCGGGAATACAGGCCGCGCGCCATTATGATGCTCGGGCGGCCGCTGGCAGGATCCCCGGGGTTCTGATCATGAATAAACGCCGCCGTGGATAGAAAATTGTCCACGTTGTTCCCGCGGGTGTCACCCCAGTCAGCGTCGGCACCACGCGCCGGCTGAAAATCCACAGTTGCCAACTCGGCGCCGGTCAACCCTTCGAATACGGTCAGGTATTCAGGCCCGGTGAGGATGTATCCGGCTGAATTGCGGTAGTCAACGGTCTGGTCGTCGGTGGCAGCCGGTCCGGTTTGCAAATTGGTGCCGGTCCCATCAAGCGTGCCGGGCGCGGTCTTGACCACGACTTCGGCCATGCCGTCGCCGTCGAAGTCATAGACCAGGTGTTGGGTATAGTGCGCGCCGGCTCGGATATTGGGTCCCAGGTCGATACGCCAAAGCTGCTTTCCGTCCAGGGTGTACGCGTCCAGCAGCACATTGCCGGTGCAGCCGCTAAACGCATTGTCCTTGGAATTCGAGGGATCCCACTTGAGGACGATCTCGTAGCGTCCGTCCCCGTCGAGGTCCCCGACCGAACCGTCGTTGGCGCTGTAGAAGTAGGATTCGTTGGGCGTCGGGCAGGTCGCCGGGGTCACACCCGGCGGGGGAATTTGCAAAGGAATCCGCAGATAGTTCTGTGGCCAGGCGTTCACCGGTGGCGACAGCGACTGCGTCTCTCCGTCGATGATCGCGGCCACTTGATATTGGACATCTGGGCTGCCCTCGGAGTCCAGGAAGTTGGTGCTGTCGCTCACCGTCACAAGCGGCGCGCCGTCACGATAGACAGCGTATGCAATCCGTGTGGGCGGGTCGAGATATTCATCGCCAAACATGCGCCAGCCCAGGTAAACGCCATTAGGCACGCTGACCGCGACCAGTCCACGGTCCAGGTTCTCCATGTGAAAGTGCCCACCCGGATTGGTGGGAGGCGCGCCCTCGTCGTTGCCGTCGTCGCTGCCCGCGTCGCTCGACATCCCCAATGCAGTGATGACCACCATCTTCCGGGAATCGCACCCAAGCAAGACACCCAGCAAAATGATGGCCGCGCGTCTCATCACAATCGCGCTCCCACGAGTGCGGTGCCTGTCCACGAAGGCAGGCCCGTGCTCGCGATGAAAGTTCCCACACTGTACAGGCGTGGTTCCGGCACCAGCCACAAGGTTCCTGCCGTGAGGTCAAAGAAGAAATGACGGGAGAGGGAAGCCGTGACCCCCACGCATGCGCGCACACCCAGCGACCACGCGGTGATGCGATGGCCTTGGAAGCCAGAGGTAGCGACGATTCCCTCGGCCACCACCTGATATGCGCCGCCACCCAGGTCGGCATGGGGAGAAAATCGCCGCCACTGCCAGCGCGAAAAGGCTAGGCCCAGCCCGAGGAAGCGCTGATCGATGCTCACAGCTCCCTCTTGCGCCTGCAGTTGCGGGCTGGTACCGAAGCCGAACGCGCTGCCCGTGACGCGGACCCAAGAACGCGCTTGATACCCCAGCTCGAGGTACGGCAAGAACGAAGGCGCGAAGCCCGAAGAGGTAGCAAGAACCACCAGACCGCCGGCCAAGGAAGCGCGATTGCGTGCTGCAGTCGCCGGTGGTGGTGGTGCGGTCGAAGGCGGCGGTTTGGCGGTCGCCAGTCGGTACGCGAGGGTATCGAACATGCGAGCCCGGATGAAATCGACGGCCCGCACCGCGATGACCACGTCCGCTCGATCCATCTCTTCGTCAGCGACGCGCAAGTGGGCCACTGAGGTCTTGCCACTTGAACGATCGAGAAACCAGACATCGAGCTGGCGGGGGCCGGATGCGCCGGACTCCGCATCGACTGCGGCGGGTTGGTCGGCAAAGACCACAACCGCCGCGGTTCGCGGTCCAGGCGCGAGCTTTTCGAGCTGGGCAGCGGGTGTGTTGGGAGTATCCGCGTGAATGAAATGCACCTCGAAGCCAACCGACAGCGCTTCGCCACGCAGGCGGTTGAGCGCCTCTTGCATGGCGCTGTTCTCTCCCTCTGGAATCGCCACGGCTATCACGGCCGGTCCGACGTCCGCAGGTGCACCTGCCCCGGCGGGATCCGGGGAAAGTGCAATGGTGGAAAGCACAGCGGCGAGAAGAGCTGTCACTCAGCCGGGGATTCTACAACGGAGCGCGCGAGGTCGGACTGATTCCCTTGGGGAAAGCGTTGTAGGTATGTCCGCGCAGCCTTGCGAGCCCGTTCGGGGTCCACCCGCACGAGCAACGTCAGTTTTCGTCCGAGCGCCTCGGAGGCATATGGACCTCGGCCGGCTTCGGCGAGGTAGGTGTCATACCAAGTCAGAGCAGCGTCGAATGACGCAGGCCCAACTTCGGAGAGTCGGCCGAGGAAAAAGGCGGCATCCTTCGCGCGATCACTTCCGGCGAATCGTGCACGCAGCGCCAACAATGCCTGGCGGGCCGTCTCGTACTTCCTGGTGTAGCGGGCCGCATCAGCCAGGGTGATGAGATCCAGGGCAGAGCCGCGCGCCAGAGTGACATCCATCCCGCGGCTTTCCGCGTCCTGCACGATGGCGGAAAAATCCCCCCTCGCGATCAGGTCTGACCAGGTGACCGAATGAATCGCGTACCCCCCATCGTGCATGGCGAGCCGGCCTGACCCGCCATGGGCAGCGTGCTTCGCTATGGTCCGGCCCGCGGCTTCCGGTGCTGTCGGAACTGGCAGGGCCGAAGAAACCTCCGCTGGCCGCGATTCCTGTCGGACTTCGACAGAAGCGGTCACGGGCGCTTCACGCGGTGGGCTCGCAAACAGCTGTACCGACTCGCCTCCACGCAAGGTCACGACGGCATCCTCGCGCGGACCTCGCACCTCAACCACGCCGGTCTTCATGTGCAGATCCAGGCGGCCTTTTGCGGCGTCAAAGCCGAGACGGAAGGCCGTGCCCTTCACCAGAATCGAGAATGGACCAGCCTGGAAACGCCAGGAAGACTGCCTGCGCGGCTTGACGAACACGTCGATGGAGCCGTCGGAAATGGCCACCTGGGCGCCATGCGCGTCGGTACCGAGCACCTTGATCTTGGCCAACGGTTCGATTCCCAGGTGGGACTCGTCGGAGAAGAGCACGCGCGCGGCCGACGCAGCGGTGATGGTTTCAGTCGGTTCAACCGTCGCTCCCTCCACAACATAGTGCAGGGGTCGATCTGACGGCTGAAGTGGCAGGCGATACGCCGCGATGCCGAGTACGACAGCAACCGCACCTGCCAAGGCCCACTTGCCCCAAGCAAATGGCGGACGCAGGGAAATCGACGGCTCGAAATGATGTCCTTGCGCCAGCCGGCTCGCCAGCCGCTGCCAGCCCCGGTTCAGTTCAGCCTCGGTCACTTGCCCCAAACCCTGCCCGGCCAGGGCAGCGAATTCCTCAACCGTCACCGGATGCCGCGCATTCGTCATCGCCCACCCCCAAACAGACGGGAGGCCGCCGGCGGAGCCAGACGGACCCGTGCCCTGCGTTCCTGTTGCGAAACAGATTTCTGGACATAGACCAAGGCCTTGGCCAGGTACCGCTTGACCGTGGCAAGCGAGATGCCGAGGCCCAGGGAGATGTCTTTGAGGTCCATTCCATCTACATATCGGAGGACAAACACAACCCTGTACTTGTCTCGCATCCCGTCGAGACTTCGCTGGACACACGACAGGGTCTCGCGCATCTCGAAATCGGCTGGCGACGACGCTGAAGGCGCCGACAAATCCGGATTCTGTTCAGAAATACGACGGCGCACGCGGAAGCGACGGAGTTCCTCGCTCACCACGCGCACGGCCACGGAATATACGAAGCTGCGGATGGCCGATGCCTTTTCCAGGGTGTGCAACCTGCGAAAGACCCGGAGAAAAACCTCTTGGGTCAGATCGTCGTGGTCATGCCGCGGGCCGAGCGCCCGACGGAGAAGGCCATACACCATCGGCGCGAAGCGATACCAAATCTCGCGCTGGGCCCAGACCTGTCCCACCAATGCCACGCGCGCCAAAATTGCGTCGTCAGCGTCGGCACCAACCCGCTCTTCGCCGGCTGAACCGACTGTGGTCTTCCCGCTGGCAGGCAGCGGCATAGAACCGGAACCGCCGTCATCAATGACCAGGTCGGACACGGTCCCTATTGTACCAGCGTACCAGGATCGCGGCCAGACATTGGATTGGGCTAGTCGGTTCACTGGCTTCTTCTCTCACCTCGCAGTGTCGCGGCGGCTTCACGGCGGCTCACAGTTTCTTCCGCGCGAGACTAGTAGCTATCAGATGACCAGCTATGAACAACCAACAAGTGACCAAACGCGTCGTGCATTTTTGTGAGCCGTCCCTATTCTAATTGGCACTGCTGGGGTTAGAATCGCGCAGAATTCGCGCACACGCGACAATGGCTATTTCTATTATGGAGGATGCGATGCGAACCAGAACTCGGA
>PMJE01000353.1 GCA_003157315.1 Myxococcales bacterium
AATATGACTCTGGCACCGTCTGCGGTCTGCGTCTGCGCACCGTCTGCGTCTGCGCGGACATCCTGGCACCGTGCGCGACCGACGCGGGTTTGGTCCTGGTGGGCGAAGCCAAACTGGCCGCCAGCGCTGGCGAAATCCCGCGCCTTGTCGCCGCACTCAAGCACCGCGCAGCTGATTGCCCCGCTCTTTCCGACAAGCGTCTGGTGTTCGCCCTGTGGATTCTTCGCCCACCTGTTTCCCGTCGGGACAAGACCGTCTTCGGCCCGGAAGAAGTGATAGCCAACTCAAGGTAGTCAATGAATCTTGCAGGGCTTTCTACCAGCGGGCTGGGCGTGTTGGCCGGGCTATCCACCGCGGTACTGTGGACAGCCACGGCCGTGTGCTTCGAGGCGTCCAGTCGCCGCCTGGGAAGCCTGGCAGTCAATGTCTTGCGCCTGGCGGTGGCGGCGATGTTGTTCACTGCGCTTTCACTTGTTCGCACCGGCAGTCTCTTGCCTGCGGGCCTGTCGCAGCAGGCGTGGTTCTACCTGGCGCTCTCCGGACTGGTCGGCTTCGTGATGGGCGACGTGCCGCTCTTTCGGGCCTTCATGCTCATCGGCGCGCGCCTGTCCATGCTCATCTACGCCTCAGTGCCGCTCGTAACTGCGCTGTGCGGGTTTCTGTTTCTCGGCGAGAGCATGAGCGGCCGTGCCCTGGCTGGCATGGCCCTCACCGTGGCGGGAATTGCCATTGCCGTGGGCGGCAAACCGGGCAGGTCAAAGGATGGGACAGGGGGCGAGGCTCGCTCCCGTCGCACCACTGGCATCCTGATGGCCTTTGCCGGATCAGCGGGACAGGCCGCGGGCCTGCTGCTCGGCAAGCGCGGCGCAATTGGACTGGACAGTTTTGCCGCGACCGAGATTCGCGTGCTGGCTGGCCTGCTGGGGTTTCTTGTGGTGCTGGTGGCGGCAGGCCAGGCCCGCGCCTTGCGCAATTTGCTTCGCAACGCCATCGTACCGGGCGGAACTGCCCGAGATCCGCTGCAGCTTCGCTCTTTGCGACGGGCCCTGCTGGTTCTGTGCCTGGGCGCCTTGCTCGGGCCGTTCCTCGGGGTGTCCTTGGGGCTGCTTTCCACCCAGCTCTTGCCCGCGGGCACTGCCGCCACCCTGATGTCCATTGTTCCGGTGCTGCTTATTCCCGTCTCGGCCTTGGCGTTTCGCGAACGTACCTCACTGGTCGAAATTGTCGGCGCCTTTCTGGCTGTGGGCGGGGTGGCGGTGTTGGCAAGCTGACGATGCCACGCAGGCCGACCCGTCTACAAGCTCTCGAGAAACTCCAGCAGGTCGCGCTTCTCTTGTGAAGACCAGTGGGTGCCGAATTCGTGACCCAGGTTGCGGTTGCCGGGCAGGCGCGTATCAAAGGTGAACGCCCCCTGGCCTTGCCCGAGCACGAAAGTCCTCGGTCGTTCATCGGACGGCTGCAGCAGCGCCTCCAGGGTCGGCACNNTGCGCACCCACGGACCGGCGATCTGCACGGCCTCCACTGGTCCGCGACTGTGCAGTGCCGTAATGCGGGTGATGGGCATGCGCACGTTCTTGTCAGCCAGCTTGCGCCGGTCCACCTCGAAGCCGAACAGGCTGTCAGTGCCGATTCCACCCGCGGCCAGATCGTCGCGCTCGTCGCCCTGGGTGCGGCCGTCCCCGTCGGCATCAAAGGGCAGAATCAAACAGCTCGTGTAGGTTATGGGCGTGGCCAGGGCCGGGTGCGTGTCGTGGCAGCGACCGCAGTGCTCATCTTTGGCAGCGCCAGTGCTGCGCGAAATACCGAACTCGTCGAAGATCGACGTGAAGCCGCCCGGACCTTCGCCCTTGCGCAGGCCCAGCTTGGCCCAAAAGCCCTTGGGCCGGTGTGAGAAGTGGCAGTCTGTGCAGCGTGCAATCGGCAAGCCCTCGGCCGGGATCGGCTTTCGCGTACTTAGTGTCGTTGCCGAGTGGCAGGTTACACAGCGGACAGGAATGCGCGCTGTCAGCGGCTGCATCTCGTCGATGGGTGCGAGCACCGGCGGCGCAAGCTCGCTGCCCAGGTAGGCGCGCGGAAGGTCGACAAGAATCTGTTGGTTGATGATGTTGCCCGCGGGCTGGTCAAAGAATAGGCGGCGGCCCCGTTCCACTGCCGCCACATCCAGCGCTGGCTTCTGCACGCTGTCTGGCGACGTGTCGTAGAGCAGCTTGCGGATGGCAGTGGCCTCGTAGGCCAGGCGCAGACCGCGCACTAGATCAGGCGGGGCAGGCGAGTCATGGCGCAAGACTCGCACCAGCATGATGCCGACAAAGGAATCGGCTTGCAGCCCAATCGCGCCCATTGAGCGCACGTCGAGCACCATGGCGCGGTTGATCAGGTCGAAATCGCCGTCAAATCCGGCGGGCAGATCGATGCCAAGCTCGGCCATGGCCTGGCTGCGGCTCATCTCCGTGCGTGCAACATAACGGCCCAACAGGTCAGGCGCGCGGGTCGGATAGGTTGAGGCCCAATTGATGACTGAGAGCGAGCGCACCCCCAGTGCAGTGGGGATGCTCTTGGGATTGAACACGCCCTCGGCGCCCGTGCGCATAGTACCGGCGTCACTGTAGCGGTGCGAGTGCAAGCCCGGCACAGTCATGTCCAAACCGAATTCATTGGTAAGATCGGCACGGCCTGGCCCGGCCAGCAGCAGGGTGGCCAAAGTTTGTTGTGCGTCAGGCAGCTTGCGGGCCTTGCGATACTCAGCCACGGTCACCCGGCCGTCGTGGTCAAGATCCAGCGTCAGTGAATCCGGCAAGCGGGTGCGCCGGCGGATCTCCTGCTCGCTGTCAGGCTGGCCGTCCTGGTCGAGGTCGATGACGTGCTTGGGATCGAAGAACGAAGAAGTGGCCAGCAGCAGCCCATAGTCGAGGCGCGCACTCGGCAGGCCAAGGATGGTCTTGCCATCCACTGGATTGCGGCCACTGTGGCACAGCCAGCAGGTCATGCCGATGTCGCCCGTGGGTTTGCCGGTTTGCAGGTCGAGCGCATCGCGCAGGCCAGAGAAGCCCGTGCTTGCCGACGCGTACCCGCGCGTGCCGGCCGGCTGATCCGGGTCGGCGGCCAGCCCGAACACCTCCGGGTTGGCGAAGATTCCACCCTTCAGCGAAATGTGGCGCGTGACATGGGTGTCGATGGTGCCGTCTTGATCCAAGTCGACGGGCACGTTGTCGAGGTGGATCTCGATGTCGCGCTTCCAGGCCAGGTCAGCCAGGCGCGACCAATAGTGGCCGTTGGTATTGACCAGCGGCGAGCCAGGCCTAGTCCAGTCCTGCCATTCATAGGTGCCGATGCTCTCGATGGCCTGCTCGCGCACAGATGCGTTCTTGGCAGCGGGCAACAAACCCGGGGCGAAAACCCCGGGCATCAGCTCGGGGCGTAGCGGATCGAGCTTGCGCGCGGGGTGGTCGGAAAGGGGCGGCAGGGCAACCGGTTTGCGCGCGCAGGAGGAGGCAAAGAGCGCGAGGCACAGGGCGACGCGGGCGAGCAGGATCACGCGAGTGAGGACGAGGGGCACGAGGCCGAATCTACCCGGTTCCTGCAGGCTGAGGGAAAAGTGAAGACCATAGTTCTCGGGCGCTTCAAGATTCTGAACCTCAACAACGATCTCCACGTCGCTTTCTCAGAATTCTGAGCCCGCACCGCATCGATCTTTGCGTCTTTGCGAGGGAATCGGCCCAAGAACCGTGACGCGCAATTGGGCATGCAGATTGCTATGCTATCGAGTACACGGAGGCCCAAATGTGCAAGATGTCTACGGGCGTTGTAGCCCTTTTCGTAGTTGGCTTGGTGGGACCGGGGTGCAGCGACCTGCCGGGTCTGAATTCTCCTGTGGGTGGTGCCGGCGGCGGGGACGGGGCCAAGGGCGGCCAGGCAGGAAGCGCCGTTGGCAGCGGAACGGCCGGCGGATCGGGTGGCAGGATCGGTGCCGGCGGAGTCGGGGCCGGCGGACCCGGCGGCACGACGAGAACTGGCGGCGCGATAGGCACGGGCGGTGCGACAGCAACCGGTGGCACGATAGGAACGGGCGGGTGCCCACCGGGCGCGTGCCCCACGATGGCGTGCCTGTACGGGTACTTGCCGAGTCCCGATCCCTGTGGCTGTTCCGGCTGCGCGCCGCCTCCTGACGCAGGCGTGGCCAAAGACTCTGGCAGCCAGGACGGCGGTGTCTGTCTTGCCCTCCCCCTGCGCCCCGCCGATCTGCCCTGGCGGATACGTGACGAATCCAGATCGCTGCGGCTGTCCCGTCTGCGCCACGGACGGTGGAACGGTGACGGACGGGGGAAAGAAGGACGCGGCGCCGATCTGTCCGCCAATCAATTGTCCCATGCTGGCTTGCACGGGTGGATACGTGGCGAGCCCCGATCCCTGTGGCTGTCCCACCTGCGCGCCTCCTGACGCTGGCGTGGCGAAGGACGCCGGCGGCCAGGACGGCCGCCTCTGCCTGGCCCTCCCCTGCGCTATGCCGATCTGCCCCGGTGGTAGTTATCAGTCGAACCCCGATCCCTGCGGT
>PMJE01000314.1:0-138 GCA_003157315.1 Myxococcales bacterium
GAGCGCCATCTGGCCGACCGTCACCACCAGGCGACGGGAGGACATCTGGCCGCTGAATTGATTTGCGCCGGACTCGACCGGCGCCTCGCTCCCGCCCAAACGGATGGTTTGGCGAAGGAAGGCCCGCGCGCTGTAGAG
>PMJE01000314.1:150-3657 GCA_003157315.1 Myxococcales bacterium
CCGTCGGGATTGGGGCATGGTGCCGCGAAGCCCGGGTGCATTTGCCAGATGTAGGTTGTCTGGAAATTCGCGTTCCAGTCTTCCGGGCGCAAGGCCCGAGCCAGCCACGCGGGAGGTTGATCAGCCTCGACAGCGGGACCTGGCAGTGGGTTGACTTCCGGCGCGGGAGGTTCGGCCCACGCAAGCGACACGAAGAGCGTAGCACCCGCGACGATGGCTGGCGCGGCTCTTGAACAGGGGGAAATGCGCAGGTGGGCAAGCACGGCCCCTGCGTCTAGCACGACTCAACCAAGGAAGACCACCCGCATACTGGGTCAAAACGCCAGGTGGAGGCGACCGGAGAAGATCGAGACCGGCCCACGGTCGGCGTTGTAGCCAGGGTCAGCGATAAGCTGGTAGTCGAGAGTCAGGGTTGCCCATTTGACCGGGCTGAATGCGTAGTAGATTTCGAGGACCATCTCGGGCCGATAGTTGAGCTTGCCATCGCCGATGAGAATTCCCATGCCGCCGGCGGCGAAGTACTGGCGGCTGATCGCCGACAGCCCCTCCCCGACCCACGCGACACCGAGGGTGTCGTTGGGCCGCGCCCAACCAGTTCCTCGCAGCGCCATGCCTAAAGAGAGGCTCTCATCGCAATCAGTCCACCCCATGATCTCGACGCGGCCGGGACTCCAACTCGCGCGCGAGAAAACGCCGAGATTGGCCACAATCGCCTGCTCGGCACTAGCGACGAAACCGTAGTTGGTCCGCTCCCTGCGGGTAAGGGTGATGTCGGGATAGCCGGAAGTCGCAGGTGATTCGGCGAGCGCATCGGAGTAGCTGCCCATGTTTCCGTGGCTCAGCCATCCGAAAAGCAGCAGCTTGCCCGGCCTGGCAAATGGCGCATACCGAAGTTCCAGTTCGGCCGTGTATTGCCCGCGCTGCAGGACATGGGTATCGAAGGTGTTGGAGTTGGATACATCCGGAAGCAGAAAGTAACCCGCCCGGAGAGCCCAGCGCTTCTGGTTCAACTCGACCAGTCCGCCCCAGGTCCAGCTCAGTCTGTCCATGGTCCAGTCGTACGAGCCACCACCGTAGGCGTTCCAGTTGAGAAACGCCGTGCGCGGCTCGCCCGCGTAGGAGTTGAGCAGGAAGTAGTCAAGGACCGCGAACTTGCCCATGGTCACGGTCAGCCGCGAGACGCTGCGCTTGCCGGCGATCTGGTTGGGACCGTCCTCGACGAACTCCTTTTCGCCGCCGAACCCGATAGTCTGGCTCAGGAACAATCGCGCAGCATTGAATCGCGGGAAGCGGAAACTCGACTTCTGCGCCTCTCCATTGGGAAAAGCGGCCACCCCATGCACGTCGTTGAGGCCAAAGCCCTGCATGAGCTCGGGGTTGAAGTAGATCTCACCGCCTGGCCACAGGCGTCTACCCAGAAACACAGTCGCGCTTGCAGTGTTGCGTATCTGGCTCGCCCCGGAGAGGCTGTTCGCGCCCTCATATGGCGAATGAAAGCCAAAGTAGCCCTGCTCGACATAGGTGAATTGCCCATGGATGCTCCAGTTGTGCTGGTCGCCGGCTGATGTGGTGACGAGCCTCAGACGAGGAGCATCGGCTTCGAGCGAGTGAATCTGCCAGTTGAGCGCCAGCCGCACACTGTGCAGGTCCATGGTCGATTCGGTGCTTGCGCCCGAGGCAAAGGTTGCGCTGGCCGTTGCAAACCGGTCGTAGAGGTATTCGAGTCTGGCGGTCCAGCGCGGAGCAACGGCGAACTCGATGCCGGCTCCCACGGTCCACCCTGGGCGGAAATGCAGGCTTTCGTCCTGCGCATCGCTCTGACCCGGGCTTTCGATGAATCGTCCCAGCGACCACGCGAAACCGCCCGCGCCATAGACCAGCCACCGATCAAACCCATAGCCAAGCCGGCCTCGCACGCGGCCAACAAGGTCGAGCCGCTCGGAAACGCTGCCGCCCGAGGTCTTGCGCGACGAGATCAGGTCATCGTCGTCNNGTAGCCGACATGGCCGCCGAGGTACCAGCCGCCCCAAGTGGAGCCCGCGTTCAAGACTCTCTCGGGCGGCGACGTGACAAGGGCGCCAGCGGACTCAACCGTCGGGCTGACTTCCCGAGCATACGGTTCGGCCCGCGCCGACGACAGCAGGCACTCCGCACTCGCCACTATGGCAAGCGCGACGCTGGAAGAGAGGAGGATGCTCCTGCGGGCAAGCACGGTCTCTGCGTCTAGCACGACTCAACCCGGAAGACCCACCAGAGGAAGGAAGCCCAAATGGCAGAGCCGTGGTTTGGGCTCGGACGAGCCAGCCGCCACCTCAGGGGAATCAGGCCGAACTCGCTCGCTCAGTTGTGCCATAGCCCGCCGAGTGACGGCTCCTCCTGCCGTCGCGTGCATCGCTCAGGACGACACCGAGGACTTCGTCCTGCCTTTGCCCTCGACGATTGCTATGATTGATTTTCAAGTTATGGATTGTTCATACGACTGCGTCGCAATTCTAGGAGACGTGATCCCATGTTCGCGCTTCACCGCCATTTGGCCGAGCTTCTTGTCCTGTTCTTTGTGACTGCATCCGGCAGTGGGTGTGGCCGCAAGGCCGGCGCCTCGTCCGATGGCGATTTGCCACGACCGGTGCAAGACCTGCCGCAAGGGTTGGTCATCCCCGATGGCTCGCCCATGCGCACGCGGATCAAGGTCGAGGCGATTGCAGCCCGGCCGGTGCGCCACGAGCTGAACGTGCCGGCCACTGCCGAGGCCGATCCTGCCAAGATGGCCAAGATCTCGCCGCCTTTGCCAGGCCGAGTGGTCAAGCTGCTGGTTCGCCTGGGCGAGGCGGTGAAGCAAGGCACGCCGCTTTTCACGCTCGACTCGTCGGATCTCGTGGCAGCCCAGACCGACTATCTCAAAGCGCGCTCGGCCGAGGCGCAGGCTAACCGCGCGGTCGCGCGCCAGAAGGATCTGGTTGACCACGGAATCGGAGCCAAGCGGGAACTCGAACAGGCGGAAACCGAACGCGACTTGGCGCACAGCGAGCTGGAGCGCGCGGGCACGCGCCTGCGGCTGCTCGGCATGGATCTCGGCCAGGTCGGCAGGCCGCTGCAGGTCCGGGCTCCGGTTTCGGGTCGTATCATCGACCTGGCCACGACCTCGGGCGAATACCAGAACGACCCGGCCGCAGTATTGATGATTGTGGCCGATCTTTCGACCATTTGGGTGACGGCCAATGTTCCCGAGAAGGATATCCAGCGCGTCGCCGTGGGCAACGAAGCCCTAATCGACTTTTCCGCCTATCCCGGACAGCGATTGATCGGACGAGTGCAGTTCATCGGCGAAGTGCTGGCCCCGGAAACCCGCAGCGTGAAGGTGCGCATCGAGCTGGACAACCCGGGCGGCCGCTTGAAACCGGGCATGTTCGCACGCGTGACTTTGCGAGGTAAGGAATCACCCGAGCTGCTGGTGCCGCCTGCGGCGCTCGTGGTCCGCGCGGACAAGAGCTACCTCTTCGTCGAAAA
>PMJE01000169.1:0-6822 GCA_003157315.1 Myxococcales bacterium
CGGCTTTTGTTTTTGCTCTACTCTCGCCCCAAGACATCCGATCGATAGCGGGTGGCGACGACGACGTGAAGATCGCATTTACCCACAACCTTCGCCTCACTGACAGCGAGGACGAAGCCGAGTTCGACACCGCACAAACCGTCGACGCCATTGCTGACGGCTTGCGCGCCGGCGGGCACGAGATCGAAAAAATCGAGGTCACTGGACCCGCCTCGCACCTGGCCGCGCGCCTGGAGTCGTACGGGCCCGACCTGATCTTCAACACCGCCGAGGGCCGCCGCGGCCGCACGCGCGAGGCATTCTACCCGGCGTTGTTCGAGGAGCTGGGCTTCCCCTACACCGGTTCGGACGCCTACGTGTTGACCGTCACTCTCGACAAGTGGATGACAAAGCTTGTCCTTGGTGCTCAGGGCATCGACACGCCGCGAGCCCGTCTGGTGGTGCCTGACGACGTGCAACGCGGCCGCGACGTCGGCATGCTGGGCTTGGCCTACCCGGTTCTGGTCAAGCCCAACTTTGAAGGGTCATCCAAGGGCATCGGCGACGAGGCGGTGGCCCGCGATGCGCGCGGGTTGGCCGAGATGTTGCCGCGGGCCCTGCGCCGCTATCCCGCCGGCCTGATCGTCGAGGAGTTCGTCACCGGCACCGACGTCACGGTTCCCTTTCTGGAAGGAGCGGGTGACGAAGGCGTGCTGCTGCCGGTCGACTACGTAATCGATCCGGCGGTCCGCAGCCGATTCAACATCTATGACTACCGACTCAAGTCCGCCGAGGCCAGTCGGGTTGCCGTGCGCTGTCCACCCGATCTGCAGCGCGACGTGGTGGCGCGCCTGCGCGCTATCTGCAAGCTGGCGGTTCGCACCCTGGGCGTGCGCGATCTGGGCCGCGTCGATTTTCGGCTAGGCGACGACGGCCGCATCTACCTGCTTGAGGTCAACGCTCTGCCCTCGCTGGAACCTGGGTCCAGCACCTTCGCCGCGGCGGCGCGCGAGGGGCTCGACTACCAGGCGGCGCTCGGCGCGGTGGTGGCCAGTGCGGCGCGACGGCAGGGACTGACCGTCCCGCAGGTCGGTCGTCGCCGGCGGGGTCCCGAGCCTCTGCGCATCGGCTTCACCCACAACATGAAGCGCGTCGACTCCAAGGGCGGGGATGACGCCGAGGCCGAGTACGACGCCCCCCAGACCATCGAGGCCATCAGCCAGGCGCTCGAGAGCTACGGACACGTGGTGGTGCCCCTGGAAGCCACCGCCGAGTTGCCCCGCCAACTCACCGACTCGCCGGTGGATCTGGTCTTCAATATCGCGGAGGGGGTCGAGGGCCGCAACCGCGAGGCCGCGGTGCCCGCGCTGTGCGAGTTGATGGGCATCCCCTACACCGGATCGGACGCGGCCACGCTGTCCATCGCGCTCGACAAGGCCCTGTCCAAGAAGGTGTTGCGCCAGCACGGAATCCTCACCCCCGAGTTCCAGTTGATGGAAACTGGACGCGAACGCTTGTCGCCCAAATTGGTTTTTCCGCTCATCGTCAAACCCAACCAAGAAGGCTCGTCCAAAGGCGTGAGCGCCCATGCCTCGGTGGTGGACGACGAGGCATCGCTGCGCGCAGTGGTGCGGGATCTGTTGGAGAAGTATCGCCAGCCCGCCTTGGTCGAGCATTACGTTGCCGGTCGCGAATTCACGGTGGGACTGCTCGGCGACAAGCGCCCGCGCGTGCTGCCAGCCATGGAGATTCTCTTTCTCGACAAGAACAACCCGCGGCCGGTGTACGACTACCAGATCAAGCAGGAATGGGAAAAGTACGTTTACTACCAGTGTCCCGCTCATCTCTCGCCGGCGGAGGTCAAGGCGATTGAGAAGGTCGCGCGCGAGACCTTTGAAGCACTCGATTGTCGTGATGTGGCCCGCGTGGATCTGCGCATGGACGAGGCCGGCGACTTCTACGTGCTGGAAGTGAACCCCCTGCCCGGCTTGACCCCCGAATACTCGGACTTGTGCCTCATCGCCAAGGCCGCCAACATCGACTACCGTTCGCTGATAGGCGAAATTCTTTCGGGTGGGCTGAAGCGGCTGCGCGAAAAGCGTCGTGCCGAAGCACGCGAGGCCGAGGCGGCCCGACTCGGGCCGGGCAGCAACGGTGACGGCAATGGTAGGGGCGACGGCAACGGCAACGGCAAAGCAGAAAACAACGGCAAAGGCGAAAGGCCAGCCGCTGAAAAGACCCCCACGGTCGTACCACCAACACCCTAGGGTGGCATCGGCTCATGTGTTTCTTCACCACAGAGAACACAGGGCGCACAGAGGAGGAAGCCAGTGTTCTGCTTCCTCCTGCTCTGTGTCCTCTGTGCCCTCTGTGTGGAATAGGTGACTAGTGAGGCGGCGGCTGCGCGAGCTGGGCTTCGCCATCGGGCATCTGCCCACGGGATCGCTCAACGCGATCACCGATGTGCCGGGCGTGCGCGTAGGCCACACCACGCTCATCCTCGGCGAGGGACCGCTGGTGGTGGGCAAGGGGCCGGTGCGCACAGGTGTGACTGCCATCCTGCCGCCTGACCCCATCTTCGCGGAGAGAGTGCTGGCTGGCGCTTTCGTGCTCAACGGAGCCGGCGAGGTTTCGGGCCTAACCCAAGTGGTGGAGTGGGGCCTGCTCGAAACCCCCATTCTTCTCACCAGCACCATGTCGGTGGGCAAGGTATCGGATGCCACCATCAAGTGGATGACTCGTCATTTTCCCGGCATTGGCACGGAATACGACGTCATCATTCCCATTGTGGCCGAGTGTGACGACTCATGGCTCAACGACGTCGTCGGTCGGCACGTGCGCTCCGAGCACGTGTATCGCGCCATCGAGCAGGCCGAAAGTGGCCCGGTGGCCGAAGGCTGCGTGGGAGCAGGCACCGGTATGGTGACCTGTGACTTCAAGGCTGGCATCGGCACTAGTTCGCGCCAGGTGACCATTCGCGGGACACGTGGCGACGCTGAACCGCTCACCTACTCCCTGGGCGTGCTGGTGCAAAGCAACTTCGGCGTCATGCGTTCGCTCTCCATCGCTGGGGCCCCGGTAGGCCAGATTCTCGAACCCGAGTTCTCGCAGGCCGAGAAGCGCGTGCGCAACGCCGGTTCCATCATCGGCGTGGTGGCCACCGATGCGCCGCTCTTGCCGTCGCAGATCAACCGCCTGTGCAAACGCGCCGCCTTGGGCTTCGGCCGGGTCGGCTCTTTCGCTGCCCACGCTTCGGGCGAGATCGTGATCGGTTTTTCCACCGCCAACAAAGTTCCTCGTGTCACTTCGGGCATGATTCACCCAATCGAGGTTCTGCTCGACGAGGTCTGCGACGGACTCTACGAAGCCGTGGTGGAGTGCACCGAGGAGGCAATCGTGAACGCCCTGTGCATGGCCGAGGACATGACCGGCCCCTCCGGCCACTTTGCTCCGGCGCTGCCACTTGATCAACTGGCCGACATCCTCTCACGCCACCGGGATGCACAGAAAGCGGATTTGAGTTAGCTATTCCTCACAGAGAACACAGAGATGGGATGGGAAGAAGGAACCTGGCTCGCGTGGGACCAAAACCCCTTCCCTATCTCATCCGGCTCTGCGTCCTCTGCGCTCTCTGTGTGAAAGAGCTAACCAACCGGCCATGCGTATCGCCTTCCTAGTTCCCGACGTCCGCACCCAACAGCCCAGCTTCGCTGGCATTCACTTGGCTTGGGCCGCGCACCGGCGCGGGCATGAGGTCCACTTCGTTTCGTCGCACGACCTGTCTTTTCTCGACGACAATACCGTGCTGGCCACCACCACGCGCGTGCGGGCGGGCGACTATCGCCGCCCCGCCAACTATCACGCCGCTCTGTTGTCCGCCGATGCCGTGCGCGAGGAGGACGCGCTCAGTTCATTTGATGTGATCTTCCTTCGCTACAACCCCATGCGCGAACCCGCGGGTGAGCCGCCCTCGCCGGTTATCGACTTCTGCTGGCGCTTGCGACTGAGCGGCGCCCTGGTGATCAACGATCCCGAGGGAGTGCGGCGCGCGTGGGGACGGCTATATCTGGCCGACCTGCCCCCCGAAGTCCGCGCACGCAGCGTGGTGTCGCGTTCGCCCGAGGGAATCAAGGCGTTCCTGCGCGAGTTGGACGGACCGGCGGTGCTGAAGCCGCTGGCTCACGCAGGCCGCGAGAAGGTGTTCTTCTTGCGTCGGCGCCAGGCCAAAAATCTGAACGCCATCATCAGCGCCATTACCCGCGATGGCTACGCAGTGGCGCAGGAGTACCTGCCGGAAGCAGGCACGGGCGAGAAGCGCCTCCTGCTTCTCGGGGGCGAGCCGATCCGCGTGGGATCGCAGGTCGCTCTCTATCGACGTCCGCCCTCGACCCATGTGGACCCGTCGGACTCACTCCCCGGCGCAGGCGAGCCTTCGTTCTTGCACAGTCGTCGTTGTCGTTTCGGCCCCGCCGAGCAACGACTGTGCGACCTGCTACGTCCCAAGCTGCTAGCTGACGGCCTGTATTTCGTCAGTGTGGACATTGCCGGCGACAAGATCTTGGACTTGAACGTCTTCGCCCCCGGCGGCATTCACTCGCTGCGCGAGATCTACCGCATCAACGTCGCTGCCGTCATCATCCGCGACCTCGAACGTCGGGCCCGCCTGCGCGCAGTCTACCGCGGCACGCTTGATCCCGAGGCCGCAGGCGTGGTGTGAACGACACGAGTGTCACACGCACAACCGGTAGTCCGCGTGCCTCAAACTCAGGTTCGGGTTGTAGAATGGGTCGCGCTCCAGCTCCTTGCGCCAGCGATTGGACATGACTTCTACATCCTCTCGCGGGTGAAGCGCTCGTCGCGAAGCGGACTGCCGGTGATACAGCAGGGCATGGGGAGTAACCACAATAGCTAGCCCTCGGGCCCGCAGGCGCAGGCAGAAGTCTACATCGTTGAAAGCCACGCGCAGCGATTCGTCGAACCCACCGGTCTGGCGGAAAAGCTGCTTGCGGACCATCATACATGCACCGGTGACAGTTCCCTGAGGTAGCGAATTGCTCCCTCTTCGCAGCTCCCGTTGTCAATGATGACCAACTCGCGATTGCCCCAGGAACTCAGTCTGTCGATGCTGTCAATTGTGGTTCGGAGCAGATCTGGCTGGTCCCGCGTCGGGATCACAATCGAGACCAGTGGCCTTGCCTTGATCGCATATCGGACCGCAAAGAGACCTGGACGTGACATGAGAATTTTGGCTTCCAGTCCACGCCTGGCGACCGCCTCGTCGAGCGCCTTTTACGCCGAGATGTATGCGTATGGCTTCGCCTCTGTGTTGGCCGCAGCGGAACCGGGGACCTTGCGCCAGTGATAAAGAATCTTGGGAATGTGATCGATGCGTTGGGTTTGCAATACTCTGGAAGTCCAGGCGCTTTTCCGCGGCCAGCTCATCGCCACCCACCACCTGGACGAGCCCGGCGGCGCAGGCAAACGTACGCGGCCGGCACAGTACGTGATCGGCGCCACCGCGAACGCCAACGCGCCGGTGGCGCAGGAAGTGATTGGCGGCGCCTCGTTGCCTCTGGTCACCACCTGGGGCGAGGACTATCTGGTGAACGTGACGCCGCAGATGGGCGGCGCGCTTTGGGTGGACGGGCGCGCTGTGCAGTTGCAGGATTACGTGCGCGAGCGCGGTCGCAGTTTCACCCTGCCGCCGCGGAGCCGGGTGCGGCTGGACTGCGGGCAGGTGGTGTTTGTGCTCGGCCGTACCTGCAAAGCCGAGCGGGTGCCGCGGCCCTGGCTGGCCCTGCGCTGGACTGAGCACAAGTACACTGCGGCTGCCGCCATGCTGTTGGGTCTGTTTCTCCTCGCAATGTTCGTCATTCCGCCCGACGCGCGATCGCTGTCGCTGGAATCGTGGCAATGGGACAAGAACTACCTGCGCACTCTCACCACCCCGCCGGTCGAGCGGCAAGTGCCGGACTGGTTGACCGCCAAGCGGCCTGACCAGCGCGGCGACGAGGGCAACGCCCACGCCGGTGATCCCGGCAAGATGGGCAGCAAGAAGTCAAGTGCGGTCAACCAGCGCTACGCCATCAGGGGGCCGGCGAACAATCGGGATCCATATATGAGCAAGCAAGCCGCAGAGGAGCGCGCGCGCAACTCCGGGGTGCTCGGCATCCTCGACCAACACGGCTCAAAGATGGCATCGATCTTCGGCCGCCAGACGGCGCTGGGGAATGATCCCGAGGACGCGCTTGGGCAACCTGATCGGCGTGCAGATCGGCGACGCCGCCGACCTAGGTGGCTTGGGTCCGCTCGGAACCGGCCCGGGCGGGGGCGGGACCGGAGAGAACACGCTGGGGACCGGCAATTTCAACACCATCGGATCGGCCGGGCGCGATTCGGGCGGCCGCAACGAATATGGCAGGCAGGTCGGCCTGCTTACCCGAGGCCGGCGCGCCACAGTTCCCGAGGTCGTTTCTGGGGTACTCACCGTGCGCGGCTCACTAGACAAGGAGATCATCCGCCGCGTCGTCCACCAGCACATGAACGAGATCAAGTTCTGCTACGACCAGGAACTGGCAAGCAAGCCGACCCTGGCTGGACGCATCTCCGTACAATTCGCCATTTCGCCGGTGGGACAGGTGATTACCTCAGTCATGCAGAGCACGAGCATGGACGACACGCGGGTCGAGAACTGCGTGGTCAACGCCATCCGACGCTGGGAGTTTCCCAAGCCGGTGGGCGGTGGCATTGCTATCGTGCTCTATCCCTTCAGCTTCACCTCCCCGGGTGGCTAGCAAACTAGCTGCCGAATCTCGCGGCAGCACGAGCCTTGGCCTTGGCGGC
>PMJE01000169.1:6902-7025 GCA_003157315.1 Myxococcales bacterium
CGACCAGAACGGGACGGTGCGCCGATCAGTATGCGGTTGTCGTCTCTGCTGACTACTTCGCACCCGGGGAAGACATCGGCAATGACCCTCCGGACTTCCTCCCATTTGTGCTTGTCGACTTCG
>PMJE01000143.1 GCA_003157315.1 Myxococcales bacterium
CGAGGACCTGGGGGCCGAACCTGTCTATGTAGTCAACTGCGGCATGGGCCACGGCTACAGCGTGCCCATGAACCGAATGAAGGAATGGGTGCAAGACGCGCTGGACCTGGTGGAATACGCGCGCGGCCCAGTCGACAGCAAGTGGGGCGCGCTGCGGGCTGCCGCGGGTCATCCGGCCGCTTTCAAGCTGAACTACCTGGAGATCGGCAACGAGAACGGCGGGGCTGACTACGCCGAGCGGTACGCCCTGTTCCACGATGCCCTGAAGGCGAGATACCCGGACCTGCACCTCGTGGCCAACTACTGGGATGGCGAGAGCCCCAAGACCAGCCCGGTGGAAATCCAGGACGAGCACTACTACCTCGATAGCTTGGGGTTCCTTGGCATGGCGGACCACTACCAACGGGCCGACAGAAGTGGCCCCCTTGTCTACGTGGGCGAATATGCCGTCGCCAACGGCGCCGGGACCGGGAATCTCTCGGCTGCGCTCGGCGAGGCAGCCTTTCTGACCGGGCTGGAAGCCAACGGCGACCATGTAGTAATGGCGTCCTACGCCCCGCTGTTGGCCCACTCGGCTTGGAAGGCCTGGAACCCCAACGCGATCGTCTTCGACCAGGGCCACTGCTACGGCACGCCTTCCTATTACCTGCAAACCATGTTCGCTGCCAACCGGGGCGATGTGGTTTGCCCGGTCGAACTCAATCAGCCGGAGATTCGGTTCGAGCCGCCGAAAGGCAGGTTCGGCGTCGGGACCTGGGGGAACACCCAGGTCGAATACAAGGACATTTCCTTCACCGCTCCCGATGGGAAACGGATCTTCACCAGCGATTTCACCCAGGGAATGAAAGGCTGGAAACCCTTCAAGGGAACCTGGACGACGCAAGACGGCTCACTGCGCCAGATGGGAAGCGAAGACAACTTCGAGCTGGCCGAGATCGCCGATAGCCACTGGGGCGACGGGGTTTTCGAGGTGCGGGCCCGCAAGATGGGAGGCGTCGATGGATTCCAAATCCAGTTCCAGGCCGAGGAGGAAGGCCAGCAGCGGGTCTGGAACCTGGGCGGCTGGGGCAACACCNNGGTACAGCATCCGCATCGAACTTCAGGGCCCCCGCATCCGCTGCTACCTCGACGGGAAGCTGATCCAGGAAGTGGTCCGCCCGAGCCCGCCAGCGCTCTACGCGGTGGCCAGTCGGACCCACGACGGCAAGCAGATCATCCTCAAGCTGGTCAACACCGGGACAGTTCCGCGCAGAGTCACGTTCGAACTGAAGGGCGTGGGTTCGGTTGCTCCCAAGGGCCGGGCCATCGTGATGACATCGCGGGATGAGAAGGATGAGAACTCATTCGAGCAACCCCGTCACGTGGCCCCGAAGGAGTCGGTTGTGACTGGGATCGCGAAGAATTTCGCCCGGACCCTACCGGCCCGCTCGATCACGGTACTGAGGCTTTCCGTCAGGCCCTAGCCCGCATTATTCACCACAATCGGATTGCCTGCGGTCACACCGTAGCAGACTGGTCGGACGCACTGAAGTGTGGCGGGCTAGGTCGATTGTGATGGGAACCCTGGGAGNNGCGAAGCGCGCGGGGTGGGCAGGGTGGCGGGCCGTCCCGAAGTCCCCGTAGGGGGCAAAGCCGGCAGGCTCCGCACGCGTGCCTGGCCCGCACAGACATCGACTTGGGGCAGCTCGTGAATAATGCGGGCTAGTCCGTTACGCTGCCGGCATCGGTCGGGGCACCGCTGTCAGTTCCGCCGGCCTCGACAGGCCCATCGCCAGCGACGCTGCCCAGATCCAGACCGCCGTCGTCACCAGGCCCATCGCCAGCGACGCTGCCCAGATCCAGACCGCCGTCGTCACCAGGCCCGTCGCCAGCGACGCTGCCCAGGTCCAGACCGTCAGCGCCACCATCCACGCCTGCGCCGCCTACGGCAGGCGCATCAGCAGCGTCGGCCAAACCGGGAGCATCCAAGCCAATGCCCACGGCGGAGGTGCCGCTTGCGAGGTCAGCGCCTCCGTCGGCAGCGCCGGAATCAACTTCCGAACAAGAGAGCGAGCTATCGCTACAACCGCTGGTGAACAGGCCGAGCAATCCGAACAGCGCTATAAACGCGACGAGAGTGGATGTCTTCATGGCAAGGGCGATTGTACACCACGTTTGCTGCAAAAAGTCCACGTGAACCGCAGAGAAACCTCGTGTATGGTGGAGCGAGGCGAGAGCCGATGCGATGAGAAACTTGCCGGTTTTGGGCGTCGCGTTGTTGGGCTTGTTGTCCGTAGCTGGTACTGGCTGCAGTAGCACAGGCCAAACGCCGGTCAGCAGCGGTGGCGCCACGTCGGCGGGCGGCACCGGCACTGGCGGATCGACGGCAACTGGCGGAACCATAAGTTCCGGGGGCAGGACTGCAGGAACCACTCAGACCGGGGGCGCCCCCAACACTGGGGGGACGGTCAGCAGCGGCGGGACCATCAAGACCGGCGGAGTCTCCAGCGCCGGAGGGACCGTGGGCACCGGGGGGGTCTCCAGCACCGGAGGGACTGTCGGCACCGGGGGAAGTCCCCGGACGGGAGGAACCGCCTCCACCGGCGGAACCACCAGCGCTGGGGGCATTCCCAGGTCAGGAGGGACATCCACCACTGGTGGGACCAGCAATGCCGGGGGCAGTTCCAGCGCCGGCGGGACTATCGGCGCAGGCGGCATTGCGTCCGGCGGCACAACCAGCGCAGCGGGCACCTCCGGGACATGCCAACCCTCCACTTGCGGCTCGCACAAGTGGGCCTGCTGGAAAATGCCGAACCCAACTGGTTCGGGCCTGCCCAACCCCGCGAGCTACACGGTCGCCAACGGCATCGTGCATGACAACCTCACCTGCCTGGACTGGCAGCAGGTCGAATCGAGCACCAGCTACACCAACGCCGACGCCATCACCTACTGCGCGAGCCTGTCGCTCGGTGGCAATAGCGACTGGCGGGTTCCTACGCGCGTGGAGGTGTCGTCCATTATGGACTGGACACGGAGCCCAGCCATTGACGCCGCCTTCACCGGCGTGGGTGGCTACCACGAAACCGGTTCGAACTGGATTCTCACCATTCGGCAAGCGGGCGCTGGCAAGACCTGCGGCGCGCCTGCAGCGGATCCTGACGCCGGCGTTCCAGCTACCGGCGGCGGCACCTGCGCTTGGACCTTCAACATGAGCGACGGAATGGTCAGCAATGCCTACTCCGCCTCCAATCCTTCGCGCGTCCGCTGCGTGCGCGGCAACGGGACCGGCGAAGCCTTCAGCGACCCAGCCGTGGCGCCGCCCAACCAATACACCGCAATTTCCACCGACGAGGTCCAAGACAACTACACGGGACTCATCTGGCAACGAACCGGCGACTCTTCCGGGCTAATCACCTGGGACCAGGCCGTCACCTACTGCAACAGCTTGACCATCGGCGGAAACACCTGGCGGCTGCCCTCGGTTCGCGAGCTGGCCACGCTGGTGGACGAGGCTCAGGTGGCACCGGCCATCAACCGCACCATGTTCCCCAACACGAAGTACGGCGCACATAGCAACAACTGGTACTGGGCGTCGCACGCGCAGAGAAACAGCACGACTGCCTGGTGGGGCCTCAACTTCGACGACGGCTTCACCGGGTTCAATGTTGGGGCCACTACCACCGCCTGGAACTACTGGACCGCTGCCTATGCCAAGTGCGTGCGTTGACGAGTAGCATCGGAAGCCGAGGCAGCCGCAACGAGCCATCGCGAATTATTGAGCCGCTGTCATGAGGTAGGTCACTATTGGGAGTAGTGCTAGTCTATGCGCCCAAGGCAATTCACAACCCACGAGGTCGCTGCAAAATGGGAAATCTTCGTCGCCACTTTCTAGGCCTGACCGCAGTAGTTTTTCTAGGATTCGGATGTTCTTCGACAAATGGAGGCGGACCGGCGGCTCAGGGAGGCAATGCCCAAGAGTCAGGTGGAACTAGCGCTGGCAAGGGCGGCTCGGTCTCCTCGGGCGGCTCGACTCCGCTGGGCGGCACCACAGCGACAGCTGG
>PMJE01000359.1:0-4406 GCA_003157315.1 Myxococcales bacterium
CACGCTAGCCAGGCGATCGAGCAAGCGGCCTGCGGCGACATAGTCAGCCGGCCGAGGAACCACCGCCGCGAGCGTCGGACGCGCGACATGCTGGTTCTGCCAGGCAAGAGCAAGCAGAACCACACAGGTGGGCACGGCAGAAAGCCAACTCCGGCGGTCAAGCGCATGCAGCAACAACCTCCCGGACAGAACTGATGCGGCCAGCACGGGAAAGAAGACCGCCGGAATGTAGGCGTTGCTGAATGCCCATTGGGTCGCGAAACCGACTGCGGCTGCCGCCTCGCCGGCCAAAGCAACCAGCCACAGGATGATGTCGGTGCGACGCAGCTTGCGCGTGCAGGCCAGCACCACTGTGGCCACGATCAGCGCCGCCCAGACCGGCCAGAGTTGCTTGAGGGTATCAGGAACCACCACCGCAAAGACCACTGGCCAGCGATAGCCGTGACTCTGATGCAACTTGAAGATGTACGTCCAGAACCAGCCACCCGAGGTCTTCACCAGCAGGCCAACTCCTGCCGCCAGTGCTGCTGCCGCCGTTCCACCATAGACCAAACCGCGCCGCCAGTTGACCATGAGCAGGCCCACGCCCAACCCCACGCCCATGATGCTGGCGGTTTGCTTGCTGAAGAATGCGGCTGCGATCACCAGCCCGGCAGCCGCTGCGCTCTTCCAAGTGCCACCCCACAGAACCAGCCACAAGGCCAGCGCCTCCAGCGCCAGCAACAAGCTGTCGGAACGCACCAGATCGAAAAAACCGCCGGTGAATGCAAAAGCCGCTACCACAGCCGCCGCGCCCACCAGGCCGACCAATCCGGCCAGCAAGCGCCGGCCGCATGCCAACCCTCTTGCTTCGCGGACGACGCTTGCTCCAAGCAACACCAGCGCCAAAAAGAAAGCCAGCAGCGAAACCACACGCCCGAGCAGGTAGCCGAGGTGAAACACCAACGACAGCGCGGCCAGCAGCGCGGGATAGAGCGGCGTGTATAGGTAAGGGACGAAATCCAGCGACGGCTTGACGTAGATCCCCTGCNNGCCGCAGGTGCCAGCCAAGCTGCACCAGCGCCGGCACGACCGCGACGATCAACGCGAGCACCAGCAGGGCGCTGATCAGTCTCTCCCTGGTCCGCGCAGTCATCGGCTATCCTCGCAACGACACCACGCTGACCCCATCGCCGCCTTCACCTGTGCCGCCGGGCCGGAAACGCTCGACATAGGGCGAGGTCGCCAGGTATTCGCGCACGACCTTGCGAAGCGCGCCCGTGCCGTGGCCGTGAATGATGAACACGGTATCAGCGCCCTCCAGGGCGGTGCGGTCGAGGAACGCCTCCAACTCGCCGAGCGCCTCGTCGGCGCGTTGGCCGCGCAGGTCCAAGGTGTTGGCCCCCGTCTGCATAGCTGCGGGCTCGGCCGGCCGCTCGCTGGCTGCCCGCGCCGCATGCGTGCTGGCCTTCTTGCTCGTGCTCGACACGCCCAGCGCCCGATTGGCCAGGGCTTGGCGTAGCTTGGTCACGTCGAGCGGCTCTGCCTCGGGCAGCGCCGCGGTGCTCTCTTTGGCCTTGCGCTCAAGCGCGGCCCGCGCCGCCTCTACTGCTTGCGCGGTCCGCGTACGCTTGGCCTCGCGTACGATCTCGGAAATAGCTTCGCGTGCCTCCCGCACTGCCGCGTCTACCGCCTCACGCGAACGCACGGCCAGCTCGCGCTCGCGCCGGGTGAGCGCGGCCGCAGCCGCCTGCGACGCATCGGCCTGCGTATCCAGATCCTGTTTGGCCTGCTCCAATTCACGCCGAGCCGCCTCCAGCGCCTGGTTCGATCTTTCCAGGGCTTGCTCGCGCTCCTGCAGGTTGCGCAGGGTCTCTTCCAGACCGAGGTGGCTAGCGTCCATCAGCGCGCGCGCCCGATCCAGCACCGGCGCGGGCAACCCGATGCGGGCCGCGATGTCGAAAGCGTACGAGCGACCGGGCACGCCATCCTTGAGCCGGAAAGTGGGCCGCAGCTTTTGTAGATCATATTCCATGCCCGCGTTGCGAAAACGTCCGTCGGTCTCGGCCATCGCCTTCAAGTTGTCGAAGTGGGTGGTCACCATCACCAAGCCGGGCGCGTCGGCCAACACCTCCAGCATGGCTCCCGCCAAGGCGGCGCCCTGCTGCGGGTGTGTCCCTACCATCAACTCGTCACAGAGAATCAGCAGATTCTCGCCATTTGCGGCCTGCGCGAGATCGAGAATGCCCGACAGATTGGCCAGGTGGGCCGAGAAGGTCGATAGATCGCCCATCACCGACTGCTGGTCGCCAATATCCGCCAGCACTTGGTGGAAAAAACCCACCTGGCTTCCCGGCGCGGCCGGCACTGGCAAACCCGCGCGCGCCAACAGGGCGGCCAGACCCACCGACTTGAGCAGCACGGTCTTGCCGCCGGCATTGGGCCCGCTGACCACCAGCACCTTGGCAGTGCTGTGCTCTGCCACCTGACCCAGTGCCACGTCATTGGGCGTGACCTTCGACCGCGATTCGACTGCGCGCAGGGCGAGGAGCGGGTGGCGCAGCAAACGCAAATCGACGATGGGCTGGTCGACGATCTCCACTGGCGTGCCGTCGTAGGTCACGGCCAGGCGGGCCGCTGCGGCCAGAAAATCCAGCCGAGTGAGGATCTCGCGGTCCTGCCGCAGCCCCTCGGCCGCCTGCGATACCACCCCGGCTAGCTCTTCCAAGATACGCCGGCTTTCGCGCCGGATTTCGATCTCGGCCACCTTGAGCCGGTTATTCAACTCGACCAGCGCGGTCGGCTCGACGAAGACGGTTTCGCCCGAGCGTGAGGTGTCGTGCACGATGCCAAGGCCCATGGACTTAAACGAGGCCCGCAGCGGCAGCACGAAGCGATCCTCGCGCAGGGTCACGAATTGGTCTTGCAGAAAGGGCGCGTATTCCTCGGACTGCAGCAGGCGGTCGGCCTCGCTACGCACCCGGGCCGCCACCAGGTCACGTTCGCGGCGCAGGCGCCCCAGATCAGGCGAGGCCCCGTCGCGCAGCTCGCCGGCCGCATCGAAGGTTTCGCGCGCCATGCGCACCAGCTCGTCGTGGTAGCCCAAACCCGCAGCCAGTTTCGACATGCGCGGCGCCTGCACGCGCGAGTCCTGGTCGGCGACGCGGCCATAGAAACGCCGGGCGCTGGCCGCGGTCTCGCAAAAATCCGCCACCTGGCGCAATTCCTCAGGACCCAGCGGCGCCCCCTGGCCCACCGCCAGCAAGTGCGCCTCGATCTCGGGGAAACCCAACCCGGGCAACGATTCGCCCAGCCGCAACAAGATCTGCAGCTCGCTCACGTCGGCCATGCGCTCGCGCGCCTCGGCCGCTGATTCACACAGAGGCAAGCCCTGGCACGCGGTTCGTCCGCGCGACGAATCGGCCTGCGCGGCCAGTCGCGCGCACAGCTCGGGCCAGTCGAGGAACTCGCGGTATTGGCGCGCGAGCGAGTCTTGTGCTGGGTGATTCATTTCACTCTACCCGGATCGTGGTCACGCGCAGGCGATTCTTGCCGTCGCTGGCCGCGGGCGGCGTGACCGGTATGCGGTCCGTCTTCTTGAAAAGGCCCACATACACGGTGTACACGCCGGGCGGTGTGTATGCGGGAAAACCAATGCGCTCGCGGTCGCGAATGTGTTGGCCGGGGCGCCAGCGTTCGATGGGATAGACGCCTTCCACCGGAACATGGTCCAGATTGCGATAGCTTCCACCCGGGCCGTCGAGGTGGAAGAACGGCCGCCAGCCGTGCGGCAGCGGCGCGAGTGCCTCGAAGTACACGGTCAGCTCGACCTCACCGCCGCGCAAAACCTCCGGCGCGGACAGGTCGTAGCCGGTTACGTGCAAGACATCGCCGATGCGGCCGTCGAGCGGATGGCTGGGCGCAGGCGCCAGGATTCCTGGCGCCGACACGCCGAACGCGATCTTCTCGGCATAGCCCACTGGCAGCGAAAGCAGCGCCACCCGCGCTCGCAGCTCGGCCTTGAGCAGCGGGCACTCGGGCTCGCCCGCTGGCGTGCCCCACAGGTCACGCGCTTCGGCCGGGTCGTGTGCAAGGTCGTAGCACTCGGTGGTGTTGTCTGGGGTCCAGTTCCAGATCAGATGGTGGCTGGCCGTGACCCACGCCCGCCGCTTAACGTCGCCCTCGTAGCTGACCTCCTGGAACACCGGCTGTGGCGCCGTGCCGTCCACCGTCCCGGCCAGCAGGTCCACCATGGAACGGCCGAGGAACCCGGATTCGTGCGGGCCGCGTGCCAGGTTGACCAGAGTCGGCGCCAGGTCCACATGGCCCACCGGAATGGCGCTGTGCCGGGGCAGAAGACCGGGCACGCGCACGATGAAAGGAACCTTGGTGTGGGGCGCATACAAGTGATAGCCGTGGGCGTTGAT
>PMJE01000359.1:4483-7832 GCA_003157315.1 Myxococcales bacterium
CCGTGCTCGCGCAAGAACGCGATGCCTTTGTCGGCCATCTCGCGCGCCGAGGAGCCAACCGATTCCGCCGGACCATTGACGTTGACGTGCAGGGCGGCGCACTGGTCGTCGTAGTAGTCGATGCCGCGCTCGAACCCGCGGCGGTCGGCGCGGTTGAAGTAGCTGTAGGCATAGAAGGCCGCGGTGGTGTAGCCAAGATCGTGGAGCGCCTCGCCGATGGTGCGCATGCTGGGATCGATGCGCGGCCACCAGATGGATTCGTCCCACTTGATGGCTGACGGCCAGCGAGATGTGGCAATCGCGGGCATCGAATAGCGGGTGGAGGGCGCGTGTGCCCAGCCGTTCTCAAAGAGAACGCTTTCGCTGGCCAATCGATCAAGCACTGGTGTTGTCGGACGGGGGTAGCCATAGCAGCCGAGGTGATCGGCGCGCAGGGTGTCGATGGTCACGAAAAGAAACTTGAGGTCAGCCGGGACCGAGGCGGGTACGGGATGCAAGGGCGGCGAGCGCAGCGACTCGACGGTGGCGTCCTTGCCGTCGCAGTCCTGATCGATGCCGTCGTCGGGCCAATCCTGCGCGCCGGGGTTGCGCCCGGGGTCGCTGTCGTCGCAGTCGCCGCCGCCGAAAAAGCGCGAGTACCCGTCGTGGTCAAAGTCGAAGCTGCGCTGGCCGAGCGCCACCAGAGCGCCGGTGAAACCCGCGTGCGCCGAGGCTGCCTTGCGCGCCGGCTCGGATTCGCTGACCACGAGGACGGTCACCGCCGCAAGCAGCGGCAGGCCCACCAGGAGCGCGGCGCGCTGCCATAACTTGCCGGCGACCGGCCGTCGTGGCGGGAGCAACGCCAGGACTACCGTGGCCAATACCAGCCCCACCACCACGCGCACCTCATTCAACGGCATGAACTGAAAATCCTGCGCCCAACGCGCGCGAATCAGCAGCCCGGTCGGAACGCCAAACAACAACAAAGCTGCGCCCAGGGCCTTGGGCCAGGACAGGCGCGGCCAGACCAGACTGGCGCGGCCCATGACCCAAGGCAGAGCCGCAGTGAGCGCCCCGGCGAGGATCGCGCGTGCAACCCTCACGTCGCGCGACAGGGGCGCCCGCGTACGCCACACGATGAAGAACACGGCCACCTCGAACACGAGGGCCAGAAGTGGCGCCAGCAGCAGAAGCCCGGCAGCGGTCACCGGCTGGTTCGCCAGGGCGGCTGGCTGCGATCGAGGCCGGCAAAACGGCAGCGCGCGCGCCAGGGCCGGCCCAAGCACCGCGCTGGCGGCGGCTGCCAGCAAGGATGCCAGGGCCACGATGCCCGCGGCCAAGAAACGGTTGTTGCGATTCGCTGTCCCGAGCAAGGCCACCACCGGCGCGATAGCTGCCAGCGCGCCAACCACCAACCAGCCAATCCCCGAGCACACCCACCGGCTCGCCCTCTGCCGGCCCCAGGCGCCGAGGCCCAGCAAGCCAGCCAGGACCACGCCGCTGGCCGCGCCGATCAACAGGTCGAACCCGACCACGAGTGCCATACACGAAAGGAACCGCGCTCCGCCCAGATGGCCTAGGCGTGCTGCCCGAATGCCATCGGCGATGCCGACCAGAGCCCCGCTCGCCAGGGCGGCGCGGTATATTTTTATCGAAAGGCTGCGGGGGCTCGGCACGTCAGCCTATGGCTACCAGGGAAAACACCCGGTTCAAAGCCAAGAGGTGCAGCCTGGCTCCGGCGAGAAGTGGTTTCCCAACGCGCAATCTCGTGGTAGCAATCGCCGGAACATGAAGCAACCATTGCGCGGCGCGATAGTTGGCTACGGATTCATCTCGGGCCAAGGCCACGCGCCCACCTACGCAAAGCATATGGGCAACGGCCGAGCAGTCGAGATCACGGCCATTGCTGACATCTGTAAAGCCCGCCGGCAGGCAGCGCATGAGATGTTTCCCTTCGCCCGCGTCTACCCGGACCATGCTTCGCTGCTCACTGCCGAGGCGGGCAAGCTGGATTTCCTGGACATCGCCACGCCGCCGGCCCATCACGCCGAAATCGCCCACGCGGCGCTCGGCCGGGGGCTGCACGTGCTGTGCGAGAAGCCCATGGCGACCACTGCGGAGGACGCGCGGTCCATGCTCCAGCACGCGCGCGAAGCACGCCGGGTCATCTACCCCTGCCACAACTACAAGCATGCGCCGGTGGTTAAAGTCGTGCGCAGCATCCTGAACGAAGGAGTCATCGGTCCAGTGCACCTGGTGACCATGCAGACCTTCCGCAACACCCACGCCAAGGGCGTCAACGAATGGCGGCCTGATTGGCGCCGCGAACGCGCCTTGTCAGGCGGCGGCATCGCCATGGACCACGGCAGCCACACCTTCTACTTGGCCTTTGACTGGATGGCGGCCTACCCCACCAGCATCACCGCCCATGCTTCGACCGCCAACGGCCATGACACTGAGGACGTGTTCGGCTGCACCTTGACGTTCCCGACCGGGGTTGTCTCAGCCCACCTTTCCTGGAACGCGGGTGTGCGCAAGGTCATGTACACCTTGCATGGCAAGAAGGGTGCAATCCGGGTTGAAGACGAGGACGTCGAGCTGGCCGTGCTGGAAGCGGGCCCTGGCGTGGTGGCGCCTGGATCACCGGGCAAGTGGCGCTTCGAGCGCCGAGTGGCGCCGTCCAATTGGATGGACGCCAGCCACGTGGGCTGGTTCAGCTCGCTGTTTGACGAATTCCGCGGCGCCATCGCGCGCAGCGAATACGTGGGCCAGGACGCGATGGAGGCGTGCCTGTGCATCGAGTTGATTGAGCGCGGATACCGGTCCGCCGCCGAGGGCAGCCGCGTCCTCGACCTGCCTGACGGCGCCGATGCTCGCACGGCCCGGCCGCGCGCCCCACGACCGCTACCGGCGCCAGGACACGCCGAGGATCTGGCGTAGCCCGATCTCGAGTTTCACGGCAAGCCGCCGGCTGCGCGTGGAGGATCGGACTTTGGTGCGCCGGCGCCGGAGTCTCACCATCGAGAAAGAATAGGTTCTGTCAGGTCCGAACCCTTCCATTCTCGTCCGGCTCTGTGTTCCTCTGCGCCCTCTGTGTGAAAAAGCACTTCAAGGAATCGTCGAACTGAAAAGTAGATCCATCAATTCCCGGCCCTTGAGATTCTTGTACTGGCCGGCTGCGCAGGTGGACTCGTTGTAGCTGCGCAGGGTAGGATCGCCGGAGACGCCCTCGCCACACACCATGAACGGCACCGGGTCACGGGTGTGCTTGCGCAGCTTGACCGGCACCGGATGGTCGGGCAGCACCATGACCCGCAACTTATCGGAGTGGACCTTGCGATACTCGTCGAGGAAGACCTTGATGAGCCGG
>PMJE01000359.1:7914-8332 GCA_003157315.1 Myxococcales bacterium
GACGGCATCTGCGGCTTGCGGCCGCCCGACCACGGCCAGATGAGATTCGCCGGATTGTGACCCTCCGCCCGCCGCTTCACATTGACGGGATGGTCTTCCAGGATTTCGCGCGACCTGAAAACCAGCTGGCGCAGAAGCTCGGCGGTGGGCTCGGCTTCTGGCTTGGCCGCTCGGGGCAGGATCTCTTTCCACTTCAGACCATGTGATGAATCTGGCTTGTCGTAGGCCACCTCAGCGGAGAATTCCTTGCCCACAAGGTAGAGAATGTGGCGATAGGAAACGCCCTTTTGCAGTCGAATCTTGTCGGTTCCAAGTTTCTTGGACAGAAACGCGATGATCTCGGCTGCCTCGGGTTCGGAGATGTGGCCGGCTGAGTAGTCTTCAAGAATCTCGTCCTTGACCGTGATGATGTTCATCC
>PMJE01000506.1 GCA_003157315.1 Myxococcales bacterium
GATGAAGGTGGCGAAGATCATCTGCGCCGCCACTCGGTCGCCGCCCCAGAGATTGATCCGGGTGGCGATCCGGCCAGCAGCGCCCGGCAGCGCAGTTTCGCCGCGCGCCCGGCCGCGCAGTGCCCACATGGCGACTGCCCAGACGATGCCGGGCACGACCCCAACCATGGCCGCTGTATTGAGGTAGGCGACGCTTCTGGCTTTGGCGTACCAGGAATAGCGAAGCGCAATCTTGTTGAGGTTGTAACCGAAGACTTGGTACCAAAAGGCGTGGCCAGCCACGCCAGCGAAAACCATGCAAATGAGAGCGCTGGCAGCGGCGTAGCTGCCAAGCAGGCGCAGTGACTCTTTCCAGGAGCGGAAGCTGAGCAACACCGCCAGCATGAGAGCGAGCGGGGCGATGTAGATGCCGATGAAAGTGCCAAGCGCAAACAGCACTCCCGCGAGAATCGGGCGGCGGGCGAACCCCTGGTAGGTGGCAGCGAGAGCGAAGGCAAGCGCACAGTTGGCGCCCGTGAAGTGGGACGAGCCGCGCAGGACATCGAAGGTGAACAAAAAGAGCGCGGCAGCAATAAGCGCTTCGATCCGGCCAACCAGACGACGACCGATAAGATAGACATGCACGCCCGAGACCATGGCGGCCAAAGAAGGCACAGCCTTCGACAGCGCCAGCGAGTAGCCGAAGAGCTTGTACAGCGCGCCCACCAAATAGAGCTGCAGGGGCGGATGGGAAAAGAAGAAATCTCGGTAGGGCCATTTCCCCTTGGACACGAGCAGGCTCATGTAGAAGTACATGTGCTCGTCGCCCTTGACGAAATTGAGCGAGTAGAGCTTGAGCAGCGCGAAGAAGCAGAGAACGCAGCCCAGGCCCACGACGGTCGCGTCAGGATGAACCGCGCGCAGCCGGCGAAGGATTGAGCTGGGCAGGTAAGGCACGGAGTTCTTCCCCAGTGGATGCTACCCGAGTGGCTGCGGACACTCGTCGCGCAGTTTGCAGCCGGCGCAGGGCTGGCCGTGCCAGATGGCATCGAAGAATGCCTGCACCTCGTCGAGCAGCAGGTCGTCACGGCTGAGCAAACCCAGTTCAAAATTCCGGCGGCCTTCGCCCTTGGCACCCAGACCAGCGCCAGTCCAGTTTGCGCTGCCCAGATACGCCAGGGCGCCGTCGACGACAACTATCTTGGCGTGCACGCGCGGGCACAAGCGCAGCTCGAATGAGCCACGCCGCCCGCTGCCGGCCTTCAGGTGGGCGCAGCGGCGCAGCTCCTCGCGGAATGGCCGCGAGGGCGGCGATGCGTGCAGGATGCGAATCTCAACCCCCGCGACCACCAGCTCGTCGAAGACCTCCATCACCGATCGATACTCGCCGCCGCGGGCGGTGCGGCGTCGCCCCGGCCGTGCGCGCGGGTCCTGCACCATCAGTTCTTTCAGGTTGGCAGTCGCGATCCACACGCTGCGCTCGGCATTCATCACCGCCTGCACCACCGCCTCGTAGTGTCCCCGCCCGCCCAACAAGGCCAGCGAAACCGGACGCGAGACGCGAATGAAATCCATGGGCAGGCGTGCAATAGACTACGGCTGGCACAGCCAACGCGCCAGTCGCCTTGATCTTTGGCGACGATCGCGTGTATGACCGGGCCGAAGCTTGGACAAATACCAACCGCAACCGCTCACAAAGGAGCAGCAACGCATGCAATGGTGGTCAACTCGGAATGCCATGGTCCTGTCCGTGGTTGGTTTTCTGCTCGCGGTCGCGCCATCCTCCTACGCCGAAAACGATCCCGAGAAGGCGCTACGCCGGGTGGAAGAGGATGTTCTGCCCAAGATCGTTCTTGCCTGCGGCTTTCCCCTCTCGGTGACGTACGACGGGGATTCGCTGCGCAAGAACAATCAGGACATCGCCCACGACCAGACAGACGGACGCCTGCAGTGCGAGGAGCCCCTTCGCTACATCTGGTACGCGTGCCGGACAGAGGCGGGCAAGGCCGCAGTGAAGCAGGCGCGTATCTCGAAGGTGGTTTGCAAGGGCGTCGCCGGGGCCACCGGCTCGCTCACGCTCTCGGCAGGCACGATCACCGTCGGACGCGCTTTCGAGGAGAGGAAGTCCCACTTGCGCAGTCGGCGCGAATTCGAATCACTGGTGAAGATCTCGCTCAAGCTGGGATCGGCGGACCCATACCAGGACGAAGAGTGGCACAAGCTTGCACAATTGCCCAATCCCGTGACCAACACCAAGACCTACTGCCTGATCAACGGTGAAAAGGAGGAATTCAACCAGTATGGCGACAGCGCTTCTGCCCACGGCAAGCCGGACGCCAAGGTGAAGTGCTGGAAGGATGGGGAAATCGTCATCGATCTCGAAATCGCGAAGGGAAAGAAGACCGGCTTTCTGACCCGTTACGACCTGAAGAAAACCCATCGCATCACCTACCGCGACGGCAAGGAACACGGTGAGCATAAGACGATCGAGAACGGCAAAGTGAAGTCGATCGAGTGGTACGACAATGGCCAGCGGGTTTGGCAGAAGGAGTTCTTTCCGAGCGGTGCGCTCGCGAAGTACTTGCGCAAGTTTGCGGACGGCACCGACGAGCTCTCGGTGCACGAAGATGGCAAGGTCTACGACCTGCGCTGCTCACCGGGCGCGAAGGACGATCCGGAGCTGCGCAAGTTGTGTGGCTTCGCTGGGGCGGTGACTACGTCGATCTACGATGGCACCGGGAAGGTGAATCGCGTACAAACTTGGAAGGACGGTGTGATTCAGAAGGAGAATGCGGGGACCAGCGACTATGGCGCGCGCAGCGAAGTTGTGTTCAAGGACGGCAAGGAGATCGTCTACGCGGACGACGGCAAGAAGGTCGCGAAAGAGATGCTTTGGAAGGCGGGCGAACTGAAACAACTGACCGAGTTCTATCTGAACGGAAATCCCAAGCTCAAGGAGAACTACGACGGCCCGAAGAAGAAGCAGAGTAAGACCTTCTGGGACACCGGTCGTACCTCGGGCGAGGGCGAGTTTGTGGTGTGCGACAACGACGGCTATCGCGACTGGTGCGAGGAGGGCGTGCATCGGTCCTTTTTCGAGAACGGTGCACAGGAGCAGGAGATGAACTTTCGGCGCGGCCGACGGGAAGGGACTGGCAAGAGCTGGTGGAAGAACGGCAAGCCGGCGTCGGTCGAATCCTTCGCCGACGATAGACTCACCAAGGCCAAGCGATGGGACGAGGATGGCAAGCTGGTGTCGGACGAGGAATTCGAAGCCGACGGTTCGCGCAAGATCAAACGGTAAAATCTCGCTAACTGTCGGTGATGCGCAGGCTGGAGGTGATGTGTGTCCCGTTCTTCAGCATTGCCCAGACTGGGCAGATCTGTGCTTCGGATTGCGCCAGAGCTGTTGCCACCACACTTGCGTCCAAACCCGTGCCGCGTACGACGAATTCCATCGCGATTTCGGTCAACAACGTCGGGTGTTGATCGCGCCGCACAGCCCGCACGTTCACGTCCACGCCCCGCGCGGGTTGCTTCAACTTGCGCAGCAGCACCACCATCGATCCGCCGGCACAGCTCGCCAGGCTGGCCAGCAAGAGTTCCAGCGACCGCATGCCTGCGCCTGACTCTCCCGGCTGCAACGGATAGTCGGTAATGACGGTGTGCTCGCGCGCGGTCATGGAAAAGCGCAGACCCTCTTCCTGGGTTGCGCGCACAGAGAGTTCGGTCGACATCAGGATCTCCTTTGCTACAATTCGCGTCCCGTGGTGTCTCCTCGGATCGGCTCGTCGTTGGCATCCACCGCTGCCAGTTCGCGCGGCCGCACCGCCACCGGATCGATTTCTTCGACCGGCTTCTTCCCCGCAGCACCCAGTTCCTCCAGCTTGCGCACTGCCGGCTTGACCATGCGTTCGAACGAGCCCACCGCGGCGTTGTACGAATCCGTGGCCCGGCCCAACGCCGCGCCCAGCTTGCCAAAGTGATCGAACAGCGTGGCCAGCCGTTCGTGCAGCACGCGCCCTTGCTCGCTGATCCGCTGCGCGTTTTCCGCCAGTTTTTCCTGGCGCCAGCCATAGTGCACCGCCTGCAACAGCGCAATCAGCGTGGTGGGGGTTGCGATAAGCACCTTGTTGCCCACGCCTTGCTCGATGAGGTCCGGGCTTTCCTGCAGGGCCGCGTGGTAGATGCCTTCACTCGGCAGAAACATCACCACGAACTCGGGCGCGCTGGGCAACTCGCTCCAGTAGCTCTTGGCCGACAGCTTGAGCACATGTGCGCGCACCTGGTCAGCGTGCCGGCGCAGATGCTCGCAGCGTCGGGGCTCGTCGGCGGCTGCATCGACTGCAGCCAGGTAGGCCTCAAGCGGTACCTTGGCATCCACTACTACCTGATGACCATTGGGCAGGTTCACGATCAGATCGGGCCGCAGCCGGCCGTCATCCAGGGTTTCCTGTTGCACAAAATCGCAGTGCTCGACCATGCCCGCCAGCTCGACCACGCGCTTGAGCTGGATCTCGCCCCAGCGGCCGCGCACCGCCGGGGCACGCAGCGCGCGCACCAGGTTCCCAGTCTCCTGCGCCAACCTGTCGTGCGAGCTCGCCAGGCCGGTGACCAGTGCGTTCAGCCGGCCGTAGGCCTGGCCGCGCTCCTTCTCGATCTCACGAATGTTGCCGTCCACCTTCTCCAAGGAATCGCGCACCGGCTTCAGCAGTGACTCGATGGCCTTGTGGCGCGAGTCCAGCGAGGCGTCCGTCTCGCGGCGAGCGGCGCCGAACTTTTCGCTGGCCAGGGTAAGAAAGCCCTCGTTGTTTGCCGCCAGGGCTTGCGCTGCCAGCGCGCGGAAGGTGTCCCCCAACTTCTCCTCGGCACTGTCCAGGATGGCCTTTTGTTCGTCCAGGCTGCGCCGCAGTTCAGCCACCTGGGTTTCCGCGATCGCCCGGTGCTTCTGTGCCTCGGCCAGCTCGCGCGCCAACTCGCGCTCGCGCGCCTCGCCGCGGGACAGGGTCGCGCGCAGCTCGTCCACGGTTGCCTGCGCGGCCCGCGCCCCGCCCTCGATCTCGCGCAGCCGCGCCTCGGCGGCGCGCAGTCCCGCCTCCCCGCGCGCCCTCTCGCGCGCGACCGCCAGCAGCCAACCCACCAGCGCGCCGACCGCCAGCGCGGCTATGGCCACGAGGATCAGGGTTCCCGACATGGCCAGGAGACTATCCGAATGTTCAGGTGAGGAGCAAGTCCCGATGCTACGGTTTGCGCGCCACCGCCTTAAAAAACGTGTAGCAAAACGTGCCGTTATCCTCGGCACTGCGTTTCAGGTCGGCGATGCCTGCGTCCCACTCGGCCTTGTTGATCAGACCGAGGCGAAGGGCTGGCTCGGCCGCACCCTCGACCATGGCGATGAAGGTCTTGCGGGTGAAGCCATCCACCCAGCCCGGGCGGCTGGCATCCGCGTACACGAAGCGCGGTGATACCTGCACGTCGTGCAGACCCACTGAGCGCAGCAGCGGATACAGCCGGCGTCCGATGAGAGAATCCCCGCCCGCAGCCGCTTGCGCCTCGCTCAAGCACTCGATGGTGCGCGTGGCACGTGGGCTGCGCGGGTGAAAGAACGCCGATCCGTGATCGCCTTCAATCACGGTCAGCGAGCCGCCCGGTCGCAGCACGCGCAGAAGCGCGGCCAGGGCATCCTCGGGCCGGCGCAGGTGCTCCAGCACGAAACACACGAACACGTGGTCGAAGCTGGCCTCGGTAAGAGGCAGCGCAAGCAGGTCAGCCTGCTTGAATTCCACGTTGCCCAGCCCCTCGCGCTCGACCGCCGCGCGCGCCAGGGCCAGCGACTGTGCCGACACATCCACGCTGACAAAATGTGTCGCCGGGCTTCGCCGCGCCAGAATGCGCGTCTGCGCTCCCACCCCGCAGCCCGCCTCCAGCACCCGGCTGCCCGCCGGATACTGCGTATCGTGGTGAAGCAGATCTGCCAGGGTGCCCGCCTGATCCGCCAGGCGATTGGCCTCGTCTTCAGTGTAGCCGTGAACGTAGTCGAGCGACGTCATGGGCGGGAAATCTAGCAGGAGACGGGGCTGCCTTCCCGCGGGGCAATGTCAGCGGCGACCTCACCGCGCTGGCGGAATACAGGCGGGCGCGGGCGCCGACGGGCGTAGCGCAACCCTTTCCTACTGGCAGTGCGCGCCCGAGGTGTCATCAAGGCAGAGGCCTGGACAGAGGACTTCCTCGGCCCAAACCTGCCCGCGGCAAATCACATAGCCCGACCGCTGCCCGTCCTCTGACGAGGCACATTGGGTTGCACCCTCGGGAGCGCAGGTCTTCTCGCTGAAGGCGCAAATCGGCTTCTTCCCGGCTCCGAGATCCACGCATTGACTGAAGTAGCCAACGAAATCGTAGTCGACCAACCCTGCCGAGCAATCGACTATGTCGTATTGCCACCCATCCGGGGTCTGTTGACAGGAAAAGGATTTTTCGAAGGCACAGAATGGGGCGGTGTCGCTTCGGCAGGCCAGACTCGCGTCATTCACACATAGCGCCGTGTTGTCAGCCGGAAGGCAGGAGACCAAACATCCATCGACTTTGCTCATCCACAGGCCCTTTGAGCAAACCACCTGGGATCCTTCCCCACACATGAAAGGAACCTGGTCCACATCACATTGCACCTCGCATTCGGTCTTGGTTCCATCAGGGGCGCAGGTCTCGTCCTGAAAGGCCCAGTAGGCCTCGCCATCCACCGGCGAGACCATGCAATAGTAGCCATCGTTGTCACCCCTGTCGAGCGCGATAGCCTGTCGATCCGGAGTGCACCAGGCCAGCTGATTGCCTACGCAGATTTGCTGGTGTCCTGGCGGGCAGGGATCCTTGGTGGCGAGACAGCTGGAAACGCTCTTGTTGTCGGCGTTCTTCCACGAGGCGCACATGCCTGGGTCACAGCGGTATGTTTCGAGATCGCTGCGGTCTGGCCCCCAGCCATCGCTGTCAGAGGTATCGAGACACTCGTGGATCGCGTCCCCTACACACCATAGTTCGCCAACGTTGTTGCACTCGTTCTCGGGGGAGATCCGACTACAAGCCGGCAGCGCGACTAGACATGCGAGAGCCCAATGGACGCAGTTTGCCAAGTGTTGGCGAGACATGGATGGAGTCGATTGCAAGAAAGGGACCGCCGCTGCAGAAGCTCCCGGGGACGTCGCCACCCGCCGAGGGTGTCAGGATCTGTCAGAAACTGGACCACTGTTGATAGCGCGATGAACACCGGCCGCGCGTCAGGATCACCGAGCCAGCCGAGTGAAAAGGGCATAGAATGCCCGTTGCTATGAGCCAACCCATCGCTGATTTTTCGCAGTGCCGGCGCCTGGCGGTCGTGGGCGTGTCACGCGCGCGCCGCAAGTATGGGAACTACGCCTATCGCGAGCTGAAGGCGCGTGGCTTCGACGTCATGGCGGTGCACCCAACATTGGCGAGCGTGGAGGGCGATCCTTGTTCCAAGTCGCTGGCTGAGTTACCGCGTCCGGCCGACGGAGTCTGGGTCTGCGTGCGGCCTGACCAAGCGCCCGAGATCCTGCGCCAGGCAGCGGCGGCCGGAATTCGCCGGGCGTGGCTGCAGCAGGGCGCCGAGAGCGAGGCCGCGGCCAAAGTGGCGACCGAGCTGGGCATCGACCTGGTCCAGGGCGAATGCATCCTGATGTACGCCCCGCCGGTGCGCGGATTCCACCGCCTGCACCGCGGGATCTGGCGAATGCTCGGCCGACTGACGGTGACCTATCGTTAGGTTCGTGCGAATTACCGGCACGAACTACTTCGATGGATGAGCGGTCGTCTCGGCCAGCTTGGCCCATGAGTCGCGCAGGGGCACGGTGCGGTTGAACACCGGCTGGCCGGGCCTGGAATCCACGCTGTCCGCGCAGAAGTAGCCGAGGCGCTCGAACTGGAAGCGGCTGCCCGGTGCGGCCTCGGCCAGGGCCGGCTCGATTTGCGCATCGGACACCACCTGCAATGAATTGGGATTGAGACAGGTGCGAAAATCCGCGCCGCCTTCGCCGGGATTGGCCTTGGTGAACAGCCGGTCATACAGGCGCACGGTGGCCGGCTTGGCATGTGCAGCGGAAACCCAGTGCGAGGTGCCCTTGACCCGCCGGCCGTCGGGCGCGTCGCCTCCGCGCGAGGCTGGATCCCACGTGCAATGCAACTCCACGATCTCGCCCGCCGCGTTCTTGACCAGGCTCACGCATTTGATCAGGCAGGCCCAGCGCAGGCGAATCTCCGCGCCCGGCGACAGCCGGAACCACTTCTTGGGCGGCACCTCGGCGAAGTCGTCACGTTCGATGTAGACAACCTTGGAAAAGGGAATCTTGCGCGTTCCCATCGCGGGATTGTCGGGATGGTTGGCTGCCTCGAACCATTCCACTTGGCCCTCGGGGAAGTTGTCGATGACCACCCTGAGCGGCCGCAGAACTGCCATGGCGCGCGGCGCGCGTTTTTCCAGATCCTCGCGAATCGCGAATTCCAGTAGGCCCACATCCACGATGCTGTCG
>PMJE01000545.1 GCA_003157315.1 Myxococcales bacterium
TTCGGTGTCCACTACCAAGCAGCCGGAGACGGGACCAGCACAGTCATCAGGGGCTGCCGGGCGTGGTGGAACTCGGACGATGGTTACGATTTCATCAACCAGGAAGTTCCGGTCACCATTGAAAACTCCTGGGCCTTTGGTAACGGATTCTCCAATTACGGTGCCGGCAAGCCCGCGGATGGAAATGGCAACGGCTTCAAGATCGGCAGCAGCAAGACCGGCATCAGGCACCTGGTCCAGAACAATGTTGCCTGGGGCAACAAGGCGAATGGGTTCTACGCCAACCACTCCTCGGGTGGAAACACTTGGTACAACAATACCTCGTTCCAGAATGGAACCCAGTTCAACATGCTGGCCAGCACGTGGAGTGCCCCCAACGGGGGCGGCACCAGGACGGACGGCGTGACCCTGACGGGGGCGGCGGCGCACATCATGAGGAACAACCTCGCCTTTCCGAACAAGAACGAATACATCACCGGCTACGGAGTCGACACCCAATTCAACAGCTGGGATCTGAATATCACGCCCGCAGCCAAGGATTTCCTTAGCATCACCGATCCGACCGTTGGGGGCACGGGGCAGGCCCTCGAGACGACTTCGCCCGCGCTCGGCCCCCGCCAGGCGGACGGCAGCTTGCCGAATGTGGACTTCATGAAATTGGCCGCTGGCAGCGCAATGATCGACAAGGGTACGGACGTTGGCCTGCCGTTTGTGGGCAGTGCCCCAGACTTGGGCGCCTATGAATACGGAGCTAGTGGCAGCGCCGGTGCCAGCGGAACCGGCGGGGCGACGGGAGCGGGCGGGGCGACTGGAACGGGCGGCGCCACGGGCACCGGTGGTCGGACCGGAAGCGGCGGAGCCACAGCAACCGGCGGTGCCACAGCAAGTGGAGGTACCACGGCAAACGGAGGCGTCACAGCCAGCGGCGGTGCCATCGGAAACGGCGGCAGGACAGGAAGCGGGGGTGCTGCGGGAACCGGCGGTGTCCCAGCAAGCGGCGGCGCACCAGGAACCGGCGGTGCTACTGCGACTGGCGGAACGCCGGGAACCGGCGGCTCTGTGGCGACCGGCGGACGGACTGGCGGCAGTGGAGCGGGCGGAGCAGTCAACCGCGGGGGCACTGTCGCCAGCGGGGGCAGTCTGGCAGCTGGCGGCAGTGTGGCGACCGGCGGAGCAGTCGGAACTGGCGGATTCGCTGCAGGCGGTGGCGTAGCTAGTAGTGGCGGAGCAGAAACCGGTGGCAGTGAAGCTAGCGGCGGAACTCAGGGATCCGCTGCAGCTGGTGGCGCCTCAGCCACGACCGGCACGCCAGAAGCAAGCGCCGGCGGCTGCTCTTGCGGCATCGCCAGAGCCCAGAGCAGGAGCTACTCCAGCTTGGCGCTGCTCGGGCTTGTCATGGTCGCCCTTCGTCTTCGCAGAAGAAGCTACTGACTGGACTCGACAATACGTCTGGCTTTGGTGGCGTAGGGGCCGGCAGGAAACTTTGCCAGGTACAAGGCGGCAGCTTCTCGCGCAGCGGTTCGGTCGTGCAGAGATTCGAAGAGCGCAAGACGGCGGCCTAGGGCCTGGCCGGCGTAGCTGCCCGCGGGGTTCTCGGTGAGGTAGCGCCCGTACCATTCGAGCGCGTTCTGCCGGGCTTCGCGCCCGGCGCGGGATTCGTCGAGCGTGCCGAGGAAGAAGGCGGCATCGCGTCCCGCCAAGCTTTGCGGGAAGCGCTGGCGCTGAGCCAGAAGCGCCTGCTGAGCCAGATCATTCCTGCGGCGATAGCGGGCGGCATCGGCCAGGGCAGCGAGGTCGGCACTGGTTGCGCCCGACAGCACCTCATCGAGTCCGCGGCCCGTGGCCTCGTCCAGGATGCGCTGGAAGTCACCCCGGGCCAGCGCTTGTGGCCAGGCCAGCGACGGCTCGGGGGCCCGTGCTGACGGCGAAGGGGCTGGGCGCGGTGCACGCGGCGACTCGCGCATCGGGGGACGCTCGGAGGGCGGCGAGAGTGCCGGTGCGAGATCGGGAGCTGGCGTTCGCGCAATGGTGGCGATGGGCGGAGCCGGCTGGGCAGGGGGCGCCATAGCGTCGAGCACGATCTGTCCGCTCGCCGCGCTGGCAAGCAAGTGCTGGCCGGCAACAACCGCAATCCCTTGGCCAGCGTTGGGCCCCTTCACCAGGACACTGCCGTGGCGAAGCCAGAGTTCCAGGTCACGCGTATCCGGCGTCCAGCTCACGTCGAAGGCGGTCCCGGTCACCAGTACCTGGTATGGGCCCGCTGCCAGGGACCAACTCGCCTTGGGAAGTTGCACGAAGTGTGCGGAGAGCCGGCCGTGCTCAAGCCGGATGCGCGCCCCTCGCGCGTCGATGGCCGTGACACTGGCGCGCGCCTCAGCAGCCAGGGTCACCTGAGAACCGTCGGAAAACTCGATGCGTCCGGCGGAAGCGAGATCCGGCGCGGCGTGAGGCACGCCGGCTTCGTCGACCACGCGGAATCCAAGGCTGGGCTGCGTCTGATGCCACCCGAAGGTCAGCAATACTGCGGCGGCGGCCGCGGCAGCAGTCAGGCCCAGGCCCAGGGCAAGAGTGCGTCGCGGGCGCGGTCGTCCNNGCAGAGGTGGCGAAGCGCGCGGTCGGAGTCTTGGGGCTTGTTCATGGTGACTCCTCGTCGATTCCCGAGAGGTAGGCGGCCAGACCAGCATCTCTGGCGACGTGGTGGTCGACCCGCGCGCGGGCGCGCGCCAGTCGTCGCTTGACCGTGGCCAGAGACAGCTCCAGCGCCGTGGCCACCTCGGTCAATTCCATGCCTTCGATGTGGCGCAGGACAAAGGCAATGCGTTCTTCGCGTCCAAGCTTGTCCAGGATGGCGTAGAGCCGAGCAACCGCCTGGCGCGCTTCGGGATTGGGGTACACAACCTGCAGATCAGGGCCGATGTCTTCCTTCGCGCCGAGGGTCATGTAGCGCCGCACCCAGCGGCGGCGCAGCTCGTGGCGCAAAGTAAGGGTTGTGATGGTGACCAGAAAAGCGGGTAGGGCCCTGGGCTCGCGCAAGGTTGGCAGTCTCTTCCACAGGCTCAGGAAAACTTCCTGCACCAGATCCTCGACGTCATTCTGCTGGCCTAGCGAGCGGCGCAGAATGCGATAGACCAGGCGCGCATGGCGATCCCACAGGACGCGAGGCGCGCGTGGATCCCCATGCAGGACCGCGCGCACTAGGCCAGCGTCATCGATGGTCGAAAGATCAGCAGCCGGCAGCACCAGTATCTTGGCGCCCTCTCTGACCTGGGTGTCGGTTTCGCTGCGCATGTCTTCTTGCAATGGAGGTGCCCGTCCTGCCGGGAACCGGCTCAGGAAAGAGGCCGTGTCCTAGGCATACTCATTTTACAGTAGCCGATGACATACACCTGGGGCCAAGGAACATTGGGGATGTGCTGTCACGGTGAGACAATATTCTCCTGAGCCGGTGGACTGACCCAGCGGCACATAGCCTTAGTGCGGGATATGAGCAGGAGAACTTCATGACAAATAGGCATTTGGGACGCAATCCACACATGTCGGTGCGAGTGTCCGCACTTTTCACGGCCTTGGCAGGCGTCCCGCTATTGTGGGGCTGTTCTTCGAACATGGAGGGCGGGTCATCGACTGGCGGCACCACTTCCCAGGGCGGCACGTCTGATTCGGGGGGCAGTGTCGCAGCAGGCGGTATCTCCGCGTCTGGCGGGACTCCGGCTCTCGGTGGAATCACATCGACAGGTGGCCTGAGCGCCACAGGTGGCAGTTTCTCTGTTTCAGGCGGAACTGCTGCATCTGGCGGGAGCCCCAGCTCGGGCGGTGCGACTAGCTCCGGCGGTGCGACTAGTTCCGGTGGCGCAACCCGCTCCGGCGGTGCGACCGGCACTGGTGGTGCAACCAGCTCTGGTGGTGCAACCCGCACCGGTGGTGCAACCAGCTCTGGCGGTGCGACCGGCACCGGCGGTGCGACCCGCTCTGGTGGTGCGACCGGCACTGGTGGTGCAACCAGCTCTGGTGGTGTGACCAGCTCGGGTGGTGCAACCAGTTCTGGTGGTGCAATCCGCACAGGTGGTGCAACTAGCTCTGGCGGTGCAACCAGCTCGGGCGGTTCAACCGGCACTGGACCGGGCTATCCCTACATCTTCGCGTGCTTCAACGACTCGGCTCCGAGTTCTGATCTGATCATCTACACGTCCAACGACGCATTGAATTTCACCCTGCTGTACGACACCGGTTATACCGGGCCAAGCGGATATTTGCGCGATCCCAGCATCATGAAACACACCGACGGCAAGTTCTACGTGGCCTTCACTACGCCTCCGGATGCTGGTTGTTGCGGTTCCCAGACTAGTTTCGCCATTGCTTCAAGCTCCAATCTGAAGGACTGGACCACGGTCACCCAGGTGCCCAGCGGCATCGCCGGAGTGAAGAACGTATGGGCACCTGAATGGTTCAAGGACACAGATGGGACCATTCACATCCTGGTCAGCATCGACAGCTCGACGACCTATCGCTACGAGCCGACAGACAACACCCTGACCAAGTGGGGCGCGGGGACGAAGATTGGGATGACCGGGGTCATCGACACCTTCATGGTCAAAGTTGGAGACACCTACCACTCGTTCTCGAAGGGATCATACGTCCAGCACGGGACGGCACCAAGCCTGGATGGTCCCTGGACCTACGACGGAATAAGCCACTGGCCGGGCTGCAAGGAAGCGCCGGCCGTGATCGGTCTTCCCGACGGAACCTGGCGCCTTTTCTGTGACGCCGGTTCGGGCGGTCACGAGAAATCTAGCGACGGTTCGAGCGATTTCAAGACTTGGACAACGCCGACGACGTTGCCCAATGTCGGCAACAACATCAGCCACGGCACAGTGATCAAGGGAAACTAGCGGACGAGCAGGGGCGTCGGATCGCGGTCTAGCGGGAGGCGGCATACGCCACCGCCGAGTAGATTTCCAGACACGTGTTCGCGAAGAGGTCTGCGCGAGCGGGCACTCACACTCGGCAGCGTGCAGGCGTATACAATGATCGCTGTGGTACTCTTGCCACTCCTCGTCGTTTTGGCATCTGCGGCTTCCGCGGATGGGGCCGCGCCCGTGGTGCTCGATGGCGACAGCGAGATCGCATCCGCGGTGGAGCACGCGCTTGCTGATCGCAAAGTCCGGGCGGTGCCAGCGGCGGCGGAGGCGGTGCGAGTCCAGGTGCAGCCTGATCCCTCTGGGATCCGGCTGTCCATCCACGACCGGAACGGCCACGTTGTCGAACGCATTGTCGCGAATGCCGAGATTGCTGCTGCCGTGGTGGAATCGTGGCTGCGTGATGACCTGGCCAGACCCTTGTTGGAGCCGCACGAAATCGCGGCGACCGAAGTCAAGCCGATGGGAGGTGCGCCGGTGGTGACCCGGTCACCTGCTCCAGCCCATAGGGGTGCATCTTCCGGTGCCAGCGTGACCGTCACGGGCGGGACCTCTTTGGCCACCGATGGCTCTCTGTGGATTGGCGCAGGGCTGGGAGCTTGTGTACGGGTTCGGTCGCTTTGTATTGGACTCGAGGTCCAAGTCGCTGGTGACACGGCCGCCACCGGGAACATTGGCGCTCGGTATACGGCGGTGTCTGACAGTTCGAGCGCAAGTTGCAACGAACAGCAGCAGCGCGAGTTGACCCGCCTCGGTGCGGATGCACTTTTCACCGCAGATCTGCCCTTGCGCATCGGCGCTGGGACCCTTGGTCCAGGGATTGGGCTTGGCGCGAATTGGTTGTCGACAACCGCTGTGCTGGGGGATCATGGCGGCAACGCGACGACGCTTGGACCACGCGCGGAAACCCGGATTCTGCTTTCCTGGCCCGTGGCCTGGGGTTTGGCTGCAGATGTAGGTCTTTGGGCCGACATCTTGCCGTTTGCTCACCGGAAGCACCTTGCTGCGAATGGATTCGACTTGCCGACCGAACCGCTGGGCTTTTTGCGTGCAGGACTCGGCCTCCGCTACGGACCCCTTCTGCCTACCCCTTGACGCCTGTTGACAGGACTTGCCCAGGTTTGCTCGCAACGCGGTCCGACACCAGTTTTTTCGACGCGCAGGCATTCTTTGAACCGAAGAAGTCCGGGGCGACGGGCACCAACAATCAGTACAATAGAAGCCTATGTCCATGTCGATGGTCTACGCGGCATTGGGCCCAAAATCGTAGTAGTTGACTAGGAAGATGATCCGCAGGCACGAAGGCAAATTGCTCCCGTTCCAGCGCAAGTCTGCGTGGCTGGCGGATGCCGCCGACGAAGTGCTGGTGGCGGCGTGTGCCCTGCGCGACCCGGGAGCGATGGCCGAGCTGTTTGACCGCCATTGCGATGCTGTGCACCGATTTCTCGCGCGCCTGATGGGCGCCAACTCATGGGATCTGGACGACATGGTCCACACCACGTTTCTTGAGGCGCTCCGCTCCGCCGCGCGTTTTCGTGGCAGTTCCTCGGTGAAGACTTGGCTATTCGGTATCGCCGCCAATGTCGGACGCCATCACATCCGCGATCAGGTGCGCAGGCGGTCCTTTCTCAAGGCGTGGGGCGAGATCAAGCCGACGCCAGGTCAGACGCCCGACCTGGCTGCCGAGCGCCACCAGATGGTTGAACGCGTGGCAGCGGCGCTCGGGCAACTGCCGTTCGATTTGCGGGCCGCGTTTGTTCTGTGCGACCTCGAAGAGACGTCGGGCGCGGATGCGGCAGCGGCACTCGANNGAGGAAGTGCAACCATGAGCGAACGCGCCTCCTGTCCTCGTTTCGCGGAGATCGGCCGCGCAGTGTCTCCCGAAGATGTTCCGGAGCTGCGGCTGCATTTGCAGCAGTGCCTGTATTGTCAATCGCAGTGGGCAGCTACCAAGCGGCTCATCGAAGTGGCGCGTCAGCTTCCGACCAAGGCTCCCGAGGTTGGACGGCGACAGCAGACGCGCAGCGCGCTCCTGTTTGCGGCAACCGAAGTTCGTCGTCGACATGTCTCGCCACGGTGGGCGCAGGCGGCGGTGTACGCGGCCGTGGTCCTTGGTGCGGCTGGCGTGCTTGCGGCGGTCGGCACAGTGGCGATCCCGTGGTGGCAGAGGCACAGAGGGTCAACCCCGGCCGCCGCCGATCGAGACTATGCCAGGCCACGTGCAAAGGCTTCGTCCGAGCCACAGGCAAGGCCAGAAACCGTGTCTGTGCCTGCCAGCGGGACGTCTTTGGCTCCTGCTGCCGCAACGACCGAGGCTTCGAACGAGGCGTGGGATCATCGGATTCCCATTATCGGAAAGGCTCCTGGGCGGCAAGCGACGAGACCACGTGGAGCGCTAGCCTCGGTCTCGTCTGCAGCGCCCTCGCCGAATTCAACCCATTTGCCCAGCCCGGCGGAACTGGCTTTCTCGGAGGGTTGGCAGGCA